>NZ_JAAOQS010000200.1:0-6194 GCF_011603105.1 Rhodococcus sp. A14
GGCAGGGACCGGGGCAGGGGGAGCGGGAGCACTGCTGAGGATCGTGTTGACCCACCGCGTGGACGGGTCGATGTCGATCAGCAGCGCCTTCGCCATCAGTGTCAGCGGGATGGCCAGAATCGCGCCGAGAGGCCCGAGGATCCACGTCCAGAGCACCAGTGACAGGAACGTGAACGTCACGGACAGGCCCACCGCGTCGCCGACGAACTTCGGCTGGATCACGGACTGGATGATGACGTTGATGACGCTGTACAGGACGATGACGACGAGCATCAGTTCCGGACCACCCTGCAGCAGCGCCAGCAGTGCCGGTGGAACGAGCCCGAGGACGAAACCGACGTTCGGGATGTAGTTGGTGATGAACGACAGCAGTCCCCACAGGATCGGCAACGGAATCCCCAGCGCCCACAGTGCCCCGGTGTCGATGACGGCGACGATCAGCCCGAAGACGGTGGACACGATCAGGTACTTGCGGGTGCCGACCGAGAACGCGGAGAGGGCGGTGGCGATGTCGGGGCGCATCCGCGTCACGATGCGCATCCGCGAACCGTAGGTGCTTCCGTCGACCGCCATGAACAGCAGGAGGGCGAGGATGAACAGCAGATTCGAGAAGATGCCCAGCATGGCCTGCAGGATCCCCTCCACGAGACCGAACACCTTGCTGTAATCCACCTGGGAGAGCAAGGTCTGGGCGTCGGCGGAGTTCACGCCGTTACTGTTCAGAAAGCTCTGGGCGCTGTCGATGAGGGCCGTGAAGTCGTCCGCGTACTCCGGTAGAAGCGTGGCGAGCTGGGCGACCGACAGGGCCAGCGACAGCACGAGGACGAGGATGATGCCGTTGACGACCAGGATCGCCGCGATCGTCGCGAGCCATCCCGGGACACGCTTCCGGTGAAGCCATTCGGGCAGCGGGTGAACCGCGACGGTCAGCATGAGAGCAAGGAAGATCGGCCCGACGATCGACGCAGCCACCTGGATTCCCGCCACGGTGACGACGAGCGCGGCCAGCCCGAGAATCACGATCAGCCCCCGCGGCATCGACCACTGAGAAGCCGGCGCCGTGCCGGATACGTCCTGCGGATCGGTCATCGCGTGTCCCTTCGCAACAATCGGCCGGCCAACCGGGATGCCCCGAATCGACTCTTGCACCCGGCCGACGACGACACATCATCCGTTGCAGATGAGGATCACCCGGTGCGGATGATGCCGATGCCATCGCGAAGTCGCACGATTCCACTGTTCGAGCACATCCTTTCGAGAAGGGCATGGACATGACGACACATCCGGAGTCCAGGACCAACAGCCCTGTCAAACAGGGTTTTGCCGCGGGAACGTCGCTGGCAGCGGCGATATTGCTGCTGACCGTCGGCGTGATCTCCTTCTTCCAGGGCATCGCCGCAGTCGCCTCCGACGACCTGCTGGTCATCGGCGTCGAGTACACCTACCAGTTCGACACCACCGCGTGGGGATGGATCCACATCGTTCTCGGCGTCGTTCTGGTCATCAGCGCGATCGGCCTCATGACGGGCGCCACCTGGGCCCGTGTCGTGGCCGTCTGCATCGCCGCGCTGTCGATCCTCGCGAACTTCCTCTGGCTGCCCTACTACCCGCTGTGGTCGATTCTGATCATCGCGCTCGACGTCGTCGTGATCTGGGCGGTCACCACCTGGGACACCGCCAGGGACTAGGACGATGACGACGTGGTGAGCTCCGCGACCGGCACCTGGCCGGTATTCGGCTCGCTGCAGGAGTATCGGAAAGGATGGGTCAGGCCCGACGTGATCGCGGGCCTGACCGTGTGGGCCGTGCTGGTCCCGGAGGCCCTGGCCTACGCGACCATCGCGGGAGTTCCCCCTGTCGTCGGTCTGTACGCGGCGATACCCGCCCTGATTCTTTACGCGGCGGCCGGCAGTTCCCGGCATCTGGTGGTCGGGCCGATGTCGGCGACGGCCGCCCTGTCGGCTGCCATCGTCGCGCCGCTCGCCGGGGCGGACGGCGGCAAGTACGCCGCCCTGACAGCAGTGCTGGCGATTGCCACCGGCATCGCCGGGCTGCTGGCGGGGCTCCTCCGTCTGGGCTTCATCGCGTCGTTCATCTCGGAGCCGGTGCTGAAGGGCTTCATCGTCGGGCTGGCTCTGACCATCATCATCGGGCAGGTTCCTGCCCTCTTCGGCGTGGAGAAGGAGCACGGCAACTTCTTCGAACAGGCCTGGGGAGTCATCACCCACCTGGGCGACATCGACTGGGGCACACTCGCCGTCGGTGTCCTCAGTCTCGTCGTGGTTCTCGGATTCAAGCGGTGGCTGCCGCTCGTCCCCGGTTCGCTGCTGGCCGTCCTCCTCGGGATCGCCGCGGTCGCCGTGTTCGGTTTGGACGGTCGAGGTGTCGACATCGTCGGTCACATCGACTCCGGTCTGCCGTCGGTGGGACTGCCGGACGGTGTCGGATTCGACGACTACATCGACCTTCTCGGCCCCGCAGTGGGCGTGCTGCTCATCGGGTTCGCGGAAGGGCTCGGTGCCGCGAAGACGTACGCCGCGAAAGAGGGCTACGAGGTGGACGCCAACCGGGAACTCCTCGGCCTCGGCACAGCCAATCTCGGCTCCGGGCTGTGCTCGGGAATGGTGGTGAACGGGAGCCTCTCCAAGACGGCGGTCAACGGCGGGGCCGGTGCCAAATCGCAGGTCAGCGGTCTCGTCGTCGCGGTCCTCACCGTGGTGACCCTGCTGTTCCTCACCGGACTGTTCGAGAAACTCCCCGAGGCGACGCTCGCCGCGGTGGTCATCGCCGCCGTCATCGAACTCGTGGACATCTCCGCGCTGCGCCGTCTCTACGGGGTGTGGACCGAAAGGCTCGGCAGCATCTACGGATACGCCGCGCGTGCCGATTTCGCGGCCGCCCTCGCCGCGATGGTGGGCGTGCTCCTGTTCGACACCCTGCCCGGACTCGTCATCGGCATCGGCGTGTCGATGCTGTTGCTGCTCTACCGGGCGTCGCGTCCCCACGTCGCGGCGCTCGCGAAGGAAGGGTCGCTGTGGGTGGATGCCGAGCGTCACCCCGACCTCCCGACCACACCGCACGTGGTCGTGGTGCGCGTCGAGGCGGGACTGTTCTTCGCGAACGCCGATCACGTCAAGGACCGCATCGAGGACCTGTGCACCGACGACACGCGAGTGGTGGTCCTCGACGCCGAGACGTCGCCGTTCATCGACGTCAGTGCCGCGCAGATGCTCGTGCAGTTGCGGGATGTGCTCGCGCGCCGGGGAATCGAGCTACGCGTGGCGCGGGACATCGGGCAGTTCCGGGACGCGATTCGACACTCGGGTTCGGACTCGGCCCCCGTCGACCTCTATCCGACCGTGCGTGAGGCACTCGCGGAACCGGACCGACAGTAGGCGCTGCGCGCCCGTGAGTGGTTGACGAGTCTCTGGACTCGCAGACCACGCACGGGCGGCGGAGCCGCCCATGACAGGAGACAGTAGTGAGTGGAGAATTGCAGGAACTCGCCGCGAAGGCGTGGGTGTATGGATTTCCGCTGGTGTTCGACCTCGACCAGGTGAACCGCTTCGTGTCGGAGGGGATGGGGAGCCTCGACGCGGGACCCTTCAACACCTTCAGCCACGCCCGCACACTCGCGGGGCCGCAGGACACGTTCGTCTCGGTCAACAACGACACCATCTACTCGATCGCCCAGATCGATCTCGGCCACGGACCGCAATTGCTGCGAGTCCCGGACGCCGGTGGCGCGTACTACGTGCTGCAATTCGTCGATGCGTGGACCGACAACTTCGCGTACGTCGGCAAACGCGCGACGGGTACCGCGGCCGGCCGTTTCCTGCTGACCGGTCCCGGGTGGTCCGGTGAGGTCCCCGACGGCGCGACGCAGATCGCGTTCCCGACCGCGGTGGGCACCATTATCGGCCGCTGGGCCTGCGACAGTGAGGCAGACCTGGAGCGGGTGAAGCGACTGCAGTCGGCCCTGACCTTGGAACCCGTCGGCGACCAGGAACCGGCGGAGGGCCTGCCGATACCCGACCCGAACGTCCCCGAGGAACTTCAGTTCTGGGAGAAGCTGCGGGTGTACTCGCAGGCGTACCCTCCTTCCGCGCAGGACCTCGTCGCGCAGCAGGCGTTCG
This sequence comes from Rhodococcus sp. A14, assembly GCF_011603105.1. NCBI lineage: Bacteria > Bacillati > Actinomycetota > Actinomycetes > Mycobacteriales > Nocardiaceae > Rhodococcus > Rhodococcus sp. A14. The sequence continues at coordinate 4,137 of NZ_JAAOQS010000200.1, forward strand.
CCCCGCTCGGGTTGCTCGAGACCGGGCCGTCGCCGTACCTCGAGGCGCCGCCGGACCTCGCGTCCATGCTCACGGCCGGAGCCGAGGCCGGGCGCCAATCGCTGACGACCGCGCTGAAATCGGGCGCAGGTGGCGAGGTGGTCAACGGCTGGCAGTTGATGTACCACGCCTTCGACTACAACGACGACTACTTCGAGATCGGCACCCTCGACTCAACCGAGTGGCGCATCGAGGACCGCTCGAAGGCGCTGGGACTGCGGGCCGGCGCCGCGATGGCGGGACTGTGGGGAAACCACGGCTACGAGGCCGCGTACGCGCCGATCTACCACGACAGCGAAGGCAACGAACTGTCGGGCGAACACACCTACACACTCACGTTCGCGCCGACCCCGCCGGTCGACGCGTTCTGGTCGATCACCATGTACGACCTTCCGGAGTTCTACCTCGTCGACAATCCGATCGACCGCTATTCGATCGGTGACCGCACGCCGGGACTGGTGTTCGCGGACGACGGTTCGCTGACCATCACGCTCAGCGCCGTCGCCCCGACCGATCCGGTGGCCCGCGCCAACTGGTTGCCGACACCGGCAGTCGGGTTCCGGCCGCTGCTCCGGATGTACAGCCCGAAGCCGGAGGTGTTCGACGGAACGTTCGAGATCCCGCCGTTCGTGAGGACCAGGTGATCAGGGGGCGCTGGTGAGCGATCCGATCTGGCTGCTCGTTCCCGACATGATCGGTCTGGTTCACAGCGTCCCGTCCTCTCTCCGATGATCCCGAGTCGGCGGTAGTGTTCGTGCCGATTCGAGGGGGGATCGAGTGAAGAAAGTTGCCGCGGCGCTCCTGTGCGCCGTGTTCACGTCCGGATGTGCGCACAGCGTGTCGGGGACTGCGGGGGCGTCGCCGCTGCAGGAACTGACGCCGGAGCAGCAACGGCAGGTCCACGTCGAGGACGCACTCCGCGACGCCGATCCGTGCGGACTGCTCGACGAGGCGGTCGTGCGGGGCGCCGGGACAGTCCAGCAGTACGGGTCCGCCGTCCAACTGCCGGTGTGTTCGGCGCTGATGGTCCGGCCCGGCGGCGCGACCACGTACGTGGAGTTGTCCCTGCTGCCGTCGATGCTGTCGGATGCGGCGCTGACCGGGCTTGAGACGGTCGACGGCGTGACCGTCTATCGAGGCGCGGGCGCCGACCTGGCCCGCGGGACGTGCGAGCGCGTCTTCCAGTTGAACGTCCTCGAGGAACAGTTGAAACCGCCGCTCGCGTCCGTCCGCGCCGGAACCGTCGCCGGCCAGGACGCCTGCCCGCTCGCCGACGCGGTGCTCGGCTCGGCGATCGACAGGATGCGGTCGGAACTGCCCGCTCGCGACCCAACGTCCCCGCGTCAGGTGGCGCTCGCGGTCCACGACCCGTGCGAAGTGCTCGACGTGCTGGGGACCACAGCGGGCGGACGCGTCGTCGATCCGGAATCACCGCCCACCCCGTTCGACTGCGTCCTGTTTCCGAACCCGAATCGGGTGCCCGGGAGCGAGGTGACCGTGTCGTTCACGATGTCGCCGGTCAAGGAAAACCGACCACCCGTTCCCGCCGAGCCGGAGACAGTCGGCGACCGATGCCGGTGGACGAGCCCGATGGGTGAGCCGATCGACGTCACACGGCCCGGAGCGGTGGTCGACGAGTTCACCCGAAGGCTCGGTCACGCGGGTGCAGTCGTCACTGTTCACGGGCCGAACTGCGCGGCCGTGGCGAGGGTCGCGGACGCCGCGAACACGGCGTTCGGATAGGCGGCCGAACGGACTCACCCGGGATCAGATTGGACTCCGCCGGTAAGCTCGACAGCTGGACCAGTACAGATTCATCGACCTGGAGGTAGAAACGCGTGGCTCTCGTCGTCCAGAAGTACGGCGGATCCTCGGTGGCAACCGCCGAGAGAATCCGACGAGTGGCTGAACGGATCGTCGAGACCAAGAAGGCCGGCAACGATGTCGTCGTCGTGGTTTCAGCGATGGGGGACACCACTGATGAGCTGCTCGATCTGGCTCAGCAGGTGTGCCCAGCCC
>NZ_JAAOQS010000201.1:0-6002 GCF_011603105.1 Rhodococcus sp. A14
GGTGTGTCCGCTTCCGGTGGTTTTGGCGTGGTACATGGCGGCGTCGGCGCGTCGGATGAGCGTTACTCGGGTGTCTTCCGGTCGGGCGAGGGCGATGCCGACGCTGGCGGTGTAGCGAAGTTCGCGTCCGGCCGTGTCGGGTCCGATGTGTAGTTCGGTGATGCGGGTGGCGAGGGTGATGGCCTCGGTGGTGGTGGTGTCGGGGCAGACGATGAGGAATTCGTCGCCGCCGATCCGGGCCACGGTGTCGGTGGGGCGTATGACCGATTGCAGTTGTTCGGCCAACCGGATGAGGGCGTCGTCGCCGACGGCGTGGCCGAGCCGGTCGTTGAGGGTTTTGAACTCGTCGAGGTCGATCAGCAACGCCGCAACCGTGCGCCCGCTTCCGCGTGCGGCGTCCAGGGCGGTGTCGATCTGCTGATGCGCCAGGGCACGGTTGGGTAGCCCGGTCAATGAATCGTGCAGGCTCAGATGCCGCAGCGCCTCTTCTGCCTCGATGCGCCGGATCGCCGCCGCCAGTACGGCGGCCACCGAGCGCAGGAACATCACCTCCCGGTCGGAGTAGTCGCGGGGGCGGGCGCTGTGCGCGGTGAGCACTCCCCATACCGTGTCGGCGCCGATGGGAACGCAGACCCCGCTCCGTAGCCCCCGGGAATTCATGGCGTCGGTGGAGAACCGGTGCTCGCCGTACCGGTCAGGGCAGATGATGATCTGATCGGTGGCGGCCGCGTATCCGGGCTGCGAATCGGTACCGGGGGCGAAGGTTTCCGGAACGGGCGGTTGACCACGATAGGCGAGCACCCGCAACGCACCGCCCGGCTCCTCGGCCCGGGCTACCGAGGCGCAGTTGACTCCGACCAACGCGGCGGCTGCGTCCGCCGCGGCGACGAGGACGTGGTCCAGGTCGCCGTCGACGGCGAGCTGACTCAGGTCGGCGAGGGCGCGTTGTTCGCGGACCCGATACGCGGCCGCCTCCAACGCGGTGTGCAGGCGCTGTTCGTGCTCCTGGGCGGTGCGCAGGTCCTGGGCGATGCAGGCGATCACCGCCGGGCGCTGGTCCTCGGTGCGCTCGATCACGTAGGTGGACAAGGTCACCGGGATCGGTTCACCGGTCAGGAAGTGCCGGAACTCCGACCGGCCCTCCCACCGGCCCTGATCCAGCAGGGCTGATTCCATCTCGGGGGCCTGGACGAATCCGACGTCGGTGAAGAACTCCGGCGCCCAGCGGGCGGCGACGGCGGCCTCGTCGGTCAGTCCCATAAGCTGCATCCCGGCGGGGTTGAGGTAGCGCAGGCGTCCGGTGCCGTAGTCGGCGAGTGCGACCATGTTCTGGGCATGCTCGATCGCCGACAGCAACATGCGGGCTTCCGCTGTTTCCGGTTTCATCCTGGCCGTCCTCCCAGCCTCGATGTGCGGCGCCGCCGTGGTGTCCACCCTTGCAGGTCGAGCCTTCGCATTGCTTGTGATGATTCGAGTGAACACCGACAGGTTCGATCAGTCGATGGGCGATGCGATCCAGATCGCGGGTCGTTGGTCTCCAGGGGCGATTCCCCACCCGAGCGGGAGCACCCTACGGAAGGAACCCTCCGATGATGACCAGCGTTCTCCGGCGCACCCGCCGCGGCGGCAACAGGCACCGTCCCTCGCATGCATCGTGACGGCGCCGGGGGTCGGGTTCATTTACGTTTTCGGGTTCGGCGTTCGGGGCCCGTCGATTCCCGCACCGCCGCCTACGTCCGCGGCAGATTCGCCCGAACATCCGGACGACCTACACCGAGTTGTTCAAGGGCGTGGCCTTGCCGCCTTTGCTTTTCTGGATATTCACGCGGGGGTCTCACCACGCCCTACCAGGTCGGCCAGGTCCTCGCCGCCTACGAAAAGTCATGGAGGAGGCAGTCAATGGCTGACCTGTCGCATTACACCTGAACTCGTGCTGGACGACGACGTCGACGTCGCAGTCCTGGACGGGCAGCGGAACCTGATCCGGCTCGGTCGGGATGCCTCCCTGACTGCGTGCACTTGGCGGGACTACGGGCAGACTCGTCGGATAGCGACCGATATTCTGGCCAACACCCCCGCGGCGCAGGGGCTTCGATACGAGTGCCGGCACGGACGAAACGAACTCGCGCTGATGCTGATCGACGGCCGAACGACACCGTCTCTGAGGTTGGTGCGCTCGGTACCACTCGACATTGACGGATGGGCTCGGGATGCGGTGACCGCCTCGCTCCTCGACGACTTCAACCTGGCGTTGGGGTAGGCGGCGAGAGATACCCCCGACGCCGGCGCGGGCGATCCTGCACACCGAGGCGGAGGCGCTGAACGCCCTTCTGACGGCGGCAGGCCCGGACCGGGACGGGGGCGACGATCAGGACCCGCTGAACCCGCTGAACCCGGGGTGGCCCGCATGGGACCTGGAAGCCGCCCTGCGGGTGCTGCCTGGGATCGGCCAGATGAAGGCGACGAAGCTGATCGCCCGCACACGCCCCGGCTGTATCCGATCTTCGGACTCGGTGGTCAGCCAGGTCCTTGGCACTACCCGGGGACATCTGAATCCGGTCCGGGAGGCGCTGCGCGCCGACGACGGGGCGTTGTACCGCCGGTTGCTGTCGATCCGAAAGGAGGCCGGCCTCCCCGGACGAGCTCTCCGCGTTCTGTGTTCGATGTGATCGCGTGGATGGACGGCACGAGTTGCGGCCTCGAAGAGCACTCTGACCTGGGAAGATGACACGTCCAGGGTGTGATCCATCATCGGCACGGCCGATGGTGGATGGTGTGGACGAGGTGACACCGGCGGTGATCTCGTGGCAGCACTGTGTCGAGGTTCCGCGGCCGCGGGTGTATCTGCACGGTGTTCGTTCACTTCGTTCGGGTCGGATCCGCCGCCGCCGGCCGGGTTGGGTGAGTCGGGCGTGGCCGGCTTTTGTGGTGGTGGCGTGCGGGTGATGTCTGTGGTGGCCTGCCCGGCAGTTCGCTGTGCCGGTGGTTTGCGCGTTTGTGCCGTTGGTGGCGTTTTTTCATCGGGATTGAGTTGTTCACCCCCGGACTGAAGCTGCGGTCGCGGCGGGCACTTGTCGGGAGGACCGCCGGGACCGGCGCTGACCGCAGATTCGGGTGGTGTGCGGGCGGGCAGGCTCATTCCCGTCCGCGCGTCCCGCGGGCGGGAATATCGTGGGTTGCAGCACTGCACTCCGGGCCCAGCAGAGGACCCGTGAGGGTTCCGACGTCCGGGAACGGGATGTGAGTGGTCATGGTGGAGCGAGCGGGTGTGCGTCGCGAGGTTCTCCCGATCCCGGATCGGCCTTACCTCGGTCTGGTCACCTACGACGCGAAGGATCCGGACACGGCGTTTCCCCCGATCGAACCTCTCCTCCCGCCCGAGGGTGCGCCGAACGTGCTGGTGGTTCTGCTCGACGACGTGGGGTTCGGGGCCGCCAGTGCCTTCGGCGGGCCGGCGCACACCCCGACCGCGGAGCGACTGCAGGCAGGCGGCCTGACCTACAACCGGTTCCACACCACCGCCCTGTGCGCGCCGACCCGGGCGGCACTGCTGAGCGGGCGAAACCATCATTCGGTCGGGATGGGCATGATCACCGAGACCGCGACCGCGGCACCAGGCTCGTCGGGGTTGCGGCCGAACACCAAGGCCGCGTTGCCGATGACGTTGAAGCTCAACGGGTATTCGACGGCGCAGTTCGGCAAGTGTCACGAGGTGCCGCCGTGGCAGACGTCGCCGATCGGCCCGTTCGATGCCTGGCCGTCCGGGGGCGGCGGCTTCGAGTACTTCTACGGGTTCATCGGCGGTGAGAACAACCAGTACTACCCGGCGCTGTACGAGGGGTTCGCGCCGGTCGAGCCGGACAAGACCCCCGAGGAGGGTTACCACCTCACCGAGGACCTGACCGATCACGCCATCGACTGGATCGGCACCCAGAAGTCCCTGGCCCCGGACAAGCCGTTCTTCGTCTACTTCGCTCCCGGCGCCACCCACGCCCCGCACCACGTGCCGCCGGAGTGGGCGGACAAGTACACCGGCCGGTTCTCGGGCGGGTGGGACGCCCAACGCGAGGCCACCGTCAAGCGGCAGAAGCAACGCGGCGTCATCCCCCCGGACACGGAGTTGACCCAGCGACCGGACGCGATCCCGGCCTGGGACGACATGGACGACGCCCTCAAACCGGCGCTGGAGCGTCAGATGGAGGTCTACGCGGGGTTCCTCGAGCACACCGACTTCCACGTCGGCCGCCTCATCGACGCGATCGAGGAACTCGGTGCCCTCGACAACACCCTGATCTACTACATCATCGGCGACAACGGTGCCTCCGCCGAGGGCACCGTCAACGGGGCGTTCAACGAGATGGCGAACTTCAACGGACTCGCCGCCATCGAGACCCCGGAGTTCATGGCGCAGGTCAAGGACAAACTCGGCACGGCCGACGCCTACAACCACTACTCGGTGGGCTGGGCGTGGGCGATGTGCACGCCATTGCAGTGGACCAAACAAGTTGCCTCGCACTGGGGTGGCACCCGCAACGGAACCATCGTGCACTGGCCGGCCGGCATCGCCAGCAAGGGGGAGGTGCGGTCGCAGTTCACCCATGTCATCGACGTCGCGGCGACGGTTCTCGAGGCCGCCGGGCTGCCCGAGCCCACGTTCGTCAACGGGGTACAGCAATCCCCGCTCGAGGGCCCGAGCATGCTCTACAGCTTCGACCAAGCGGATGCGCCGGAACGGCACGATCTGCAGTACTTCGAGATGGCCGGCAACCGCGGCATCTACTACAAGGGCTGGAGCGCGGTCACCCGGCACAGCACCCCGTGGCTGCCCAGCGAGCAACTCCCCCCGCTGGACGAGGACGTGTGGGAACTCTACGACGGCAGCGTCGACTGGTCCCAGTCCCACGACCTCGCAGCCGAGATGCCCGGCAAACTCGCCGCCCTGCAACGGCTCTGGTTGATCGAGGCCGTGAAATACAACGTGCTCCCGATCGACGACCGCCGCTTCGAACGCCTGAACGCGACCATCGCCGGCCGACCACAACTGGTTACCGGGACCACACAGACCCTGTTCCCCCGGATGCGGCGGCTCAGCGAGAACAGCGTCATCGACGTCAAAAACCGGTCCTTCTCGGTCACCGCGGCGATCGAGGCACCGGAGAACGCGCCCACCAACGGGGTCCTCATCGCTCAGGGCGGCCGCTTCGGCGGGTGGGCCCTCTACGTCAACGACGGGCGCGCCAAGTTCGTCTACAACCTCCTGGGCATGAAGGAGTTCGTCGTCGGCGCAACGGAAGACCTCACCGCCGGCAGTCATCAGGTCCGGGCCGAATTCGCCTACGACGGCGGAGGCCTCGCGAAGGGTGGGAAGGTGACCCTCTTCTACGACGGCCGCGAAGTGGGCGCCGGCCGGGTCGAGCAGACCCAGCCGTTGATCTTCTCCGCCGACGAGACCACCGACATCGGCGACGACTACGGGACACCGGTGAGCACCGACTACCACGACCCCACCGGGTTCACCGGCCGCATCCACGTCGTCCAGATCGACGTCGGCACGGACGACCACTCCCACCTCATCGACCCCGCAGAAGTGGTGCGGGTCGCCACGTCCCGCCAGTAGGAGGGGCGCTCCCGGCTACTGGCGGGACGAGCAGACAAGGACCGGTGATGGCGGGCCCCGACGACAACACTTCACCCGGACACGGTGACCTCGGCGCGGACGAACGCCCCGAACTCGACCGGCCACACGCCACGGCGGGGACGATGAGGCGGTGACACCATGACGTGGGCACTACCGACGATCGCCGCGCTGTTGCTCGCCTATGCGGCGATCTCCGGCCGCATCGCGGGCACCCCGATCACCGCCCCGATCCTCTTCACCGCCGGCGGCCTGATCCTCGGCGCGAACGCGCTCGGGCTGATCGATGTGCACGCCGGCGCCGAGGCGGTCAAACTGCTCGCCGAGGTGACCCTCGCGCTGGTGCTGTTCTCCGACGCCTCCCGAG
>NZ_JAAOQS010000202.1:0-5878 GCF_011603105.1 Rhodococcus sp. A14
TCTGGGTGGCGTTGCCGACCACCCAGACGACGGCGTCCCAGCCGCTGACCGGGAACGGGTCGCGGGTGCCGTCGTATTCGACGAGCCCGACCAGCTGCTCGAGCTGGCCGAGGTCGAGACCTGCCAGGCGTTCCTTGTCGGTGAGAGTCTGCTCGATCGTCATCGCTGTCTTCCTGGTTCGAGGGACGGGGGCTTGGTGGCCTGTTGCCTGGGTCACTACGAAAACCCACCCCGCCCACATAGGCAACCGAGCCAGCAGAAGCTAGCCACAGTGCCACCTTCGGCGACCTCCGAACCACTTTTCTTATACAGTCGGACTAGTTGAATCCGCCCGGAGAGGTCTGGCCATGAAGGACGCAGTGCAGTTGGACGAGCTCGACTTCGCCCTTCTCGACGCCATGCACGACGACCCGAAGGCCGGCGTGCTGGAGCTGTCGCGCCGGATCAAGGTCGCGCGGGCCACCGTCCAGGCGCGGGTGCGCAAACTCGAGGAGTCGGGCGTGATCGCCGGGTACGAGCCGCGCCTCGACATCGCGGCCGCGGGGTTCGACGTGCAGGCGTTCGTCACGCTGGAGACGGCGCAGGGAGCGCTCGACTCCGTGACGTCGGAACTGGAGTCGATCCCCGGCGTGCTCGAGGCCTTCGCGACCACCGGTTCGGGCGACATCCTGTGCCGCATCGCGGCGGGTTCCCACCTCGGGCTGCAGCAGACGCTGATCGATCTGAACAAGTCGAGCGTCGTGGCCCGGTCCACCAGCGTGATGGTGCTGTCGGTGATCGTCCCGTACCGGTCGATGCCTCTGCTGCGGACCCTCGACCGGCCGCGCTCGGCGAAGGCCCCGGCCTACCGCACGGCTTCCTCGGAACCGGATTAGCACCACGATCGCCGGCTCAACTGCACAAACTGAATAGAAAATTCTGGAACTTCTTTCGCGGTGGTGTTCATCGTGGCTATGTGCCGGCCGGCCGGTTGCGGCGCACGAGTGGTGCCCGACACAGTGATCGCCGTAACAGCGCGGGCAGCGGTCGGGAACACCGACCGGGTCGCCCCGAGCCCCCGGCAGCCGAGAAACCGAGAGAAGCCATGAAGAATCTGCTCACCCGATTCGAAGAGAAGGCCCCCGAGATCGTCTTCGAGTGGCACGACACGGAGACCTCCGCACGCGGATGGACGGTGATCAACTCGCTACGTGGCGGCGCTGCCGGCGGCGGAACCCGGATGCGGCGCGGTCTCGACCGGCGCGAGGTGGAGTCGCTCGCGAAGACCATGGAGGTCAAGTTCACCGTCTCCGGTCCGGCCATCGGCGGCGCAAAGTCGGGCATCGATTTCGACCCGACCGACCCGCGCAAGGACGAGGTGCTGCGGCGCTGGTTCAAGGCCGTCACCCCGCTCCTCAAGGCGTACTACGGCACCGGCGGCGACCTGAACGTCGACGAGATGGCCGAGGTCGTGCCGATCACCGAGAGCTACGGCCTGTGGCATCCGCAGGAGGGTGTCGTCAACGGGCACTTCGCGGCCAGCGATCGCGAGCGGGTGCAGCGGGTCGGACAGCTGCGGCTGGGTGTCGCGAAGGTCGTCGAGGATGCGCGGTTCACTCCCGACCCGCAGGCGAAGTACACGGTGTCCGACCTGATCACCGGCTGGGGTGTCGCCGAATCGGTGCGGCACTACTACCGGGTCTACGGCGGCGAACTGGCCGGCAAGCGCGTGATCATGCAGGGCTGGGGCAACGTCGGCGCCGCCGCCGCGTACTACCTGGCGCAGTCCGGGGCCCGGATTGTCGGCATCCTCGACCGCAACGGTGGGTTGTCGAACACCGACGGCTACGACTTCGAGCAGATCCGCGCGCTGTTCCTGGCCAAGGAGGGCAACGAACTGCGCGCGGCAGGCATGGTGCCGTTCGAGGAGATCAACGAGGCGATCTGGAGTTCGGGCGCCGAGATCTTCCTCCCCTGCGCCGCATCACGTCTCGTGACTCGCGACCAGGTGGACCAGTTGATCGCCGGTGGTCTCGAGGTGGTGGCGAGCGGCGCCAATGTGCCGTTCGCGGACGACGAGATCTTCTACGGCCCCATCTACGAGTACGCCGACAAGAGTGTGGCCGTCGTCCCGGACTTCATCGCCAACTGCGGCATGGCCCGGGCGTTCGCACTGCTGATGGAGGGTGACATCGAGGTGTCGGACGAGGCGATCTTCGGGGACGTCTCCGCCACCGTCGCGACGGCGCTCGAGCGTTGCTTCGCGCGTTCGTCGCAGCCGACCGGAATCGCCGGTACCGCGTTCGAGATCGCACTCGATCAGCTCGTCTGACGGCACGGGAGCTCCCATGAACACAGTTCACGACCCACCGGCTTCCAGCACCGGACCCGTTGTCACCAAAGGCCTTCAGCAGGCGATGAAACCGCGGCAGCTGGTGATGATGAGCCTGGGCGGCGCGATCGGCGCCGGACTGTTCGTCGGCTCCGGTGCGGGCATCGCCGTCGCCGGGCCCGCGGTGCTCGTCTCCTTCCTCATCGCCGGATTCCTCGTCGTCCTCGTGATGCGGATGATGGGCGAGATGGTGGCCGCCGACCCCGACAGCGGCGCGTTCTCCGTCCACGCCGAGAACGCGATGGGCCCGGTCGCCGGCCGGACGATCGGCTGGCTCTACTGGGTGCAGGTCGTCATCGTGGTGGCCGCGGAAGCGACCGCGGCGGCGGCGATCACCGCCGCCTCCATACCCGCAGTGCCGCAATGGCTGGCGGCCCTGGCGTACATGAGTGTGCTGACCGCCGTGAACCTGGCGGGCGTCTCCCGTTTCGGCGAGTTCGAATTCTGGTTCGCCGCACTGAAGATCGTGGCGATCGTCGCGTTCCTGGCGGTCGGTTCCGCGATGATCCTCGGGGGGATTCCGAGCTTCGACGCGCCGGGTCTGTCGAACCTCACCGGCCACGGCGGGTTCGCCCCCAACGGTGTCACCGGCATCGCGGCCGGCCTGCTGATCGTGGTCTTCGCGTTCGGCGGCACCGAGGTGATGGCCATCGCGGCCGCCGAGACGTCGGAACCGCGGCGCAACGTGAGCCGCGCGGTGCGGTCCATCGTGTGGCGGATCCTGGTGTTCTACGTCGGTTCCGTCCTGATCATGGTGACGGTGCTGCCGTGGACCGCCGACGAACTCGCGACGGGACCGTTCGTCGCGGTCCTGAACGCCGCGCACGTCCCCGGCGCCGGCGCCGTCATGACCGTCGTCGTGGTCATCGCACTGCTGTCGTCGCTGAACGCCATGCTGTTCAGTGGCTCCCGGATGATCTACTCGCTGTCCGAGCGTGGGGCGGCGGCGAAGGTGTTCGGCCGGGTGTCGGGCAACGGTGTTCCCCGCGTGGCGGTGCTGGCGTCGGTGACGTTCGGGTTCGTCACCGTCGTCCTCAACTACCTGGCCCCGGATCGTGTTCTCCCGCTCCTGCTCAACGCGGTCGGCTCGACGATTCTGGTGCTGTGGACGTTCGTCACCGTCTCGCAGATCGTGTTGCGGCGGCGCGCCGAGAAGTCGGGCCGAACGGATCTGCCGCTGAAGATGTGGGGCTTCCCGTATCTGTCGTATGTCGCTCTCGCGCTGCTGGCCGCGGTCGCGGTGCTGGCGTTGTTCGACGACGCGGCACGCAACCAGCTGTTCGCGACGCTCACGTTCACGTGTGCGATCACACTGGCCTGCTGGGTGCTCGGACGCAGGCAACAGAGCGCGGCCGCCGACACCACACCGGAGAAGACGCCCGAGACCGTCGGCTGAGACGACACCGCGGTCTCACGGATGGCGAGGGGTCATCCGTGGGGCCGCGGCGGTCTCCCGCTCAGCGGACACGTTCCGGTCGCCGAACCTCCCGCCGCCTACCGTCGAACGCACGCGACGAAGGGCCGGGAATGACCACACATCCAGACGTTTTCGCCCCGGCCAGGCTGGGCCCCATCACGTTACGCAATCGGGTCATCAAGTCGGCCACGTTCGAGGGCCGCACTCCCGACGCGCTGGTCACCGACGAACTGATCGAATTCCACCGCCGGCCCGCGGCGGGTGCGGTCGGGATGTCGACGGTGGCCTACTGCGCCGTGGCACCGGAGGGTCGCACCGAACGCGGGCAGTTGTGGATGCGCCCGGACGCTGTGCCCGGGCTGCGCAGGCTCACCGACGCCATCCACGCCGAGGGTGCGGCCGCATCCGCCCAACTCGGGCCGCAGTGGCCGGGCGCTGACCCCGGAACCTCGACGAACATGAACGCCAACGAGGTCATTGCCAACCGGGCACTCGAGCTCCTCGGCCACCGCCGCGGCGACTACCACCTCGTCCACCCCCTCGACCACGTCAACATGGGCCAAAGCACCAACGACGTCTAGCCCACCGCGGTGAAGGTGGCGGTGCAATTCGCGTTGCGCCGCCTGCACACCTCGATGCGTGAGTTGGCCACCGGATTCGCCGCCAAGGCCGACGAATTCGCGGACGTGGTCAAGATGGGACGCACCCAGCTCCAAGACGCCGTCCCGATGACCCTGGACCAAGAATTCGGCACCTACGAGATCATGCTCGGCGAGGACGCCGACCGGCTCCTGGAGGCCGCGGCCCTGATCCACGAGATCAATCTCGGCGGCACCGCAATCGGCACCGGCCTCAACGCCCACTCCCGCTACGCCGAACTCGCATGCCGGCACCTGCGGGACACTGCCGGCATTCCCGTGACCACGGCCGTCGACCTGGTCGAGGCCATCCAGGACGTCGGCTCGTTCGTCCAGGTTTCCGGTGTGCTCGAACGCACCGCAGTGAAACTGTCGAAGATCTGCAACGACCTGCGGCTGCTCTCCTCCGGCCCCCGGGCGGGATTCTCCGAGATCAACCTTCCCCCCGCCCAAGCCGGATCGTCGATCATGCCGGGAAAGGTCAACCCGGTCATTCCCGAGGTCGTCAATCAGGTCGCCTTCGAGGTGATCGGCAACGACGTCACCGTCTCCATGGCCGCGGAGGCCGGCCAACATCAGCTCAACGCGTTCGAGCCGATCATCGCCCACAGCCTGTTCCAGTCGATCACTCACCTCGACCGCGCCTGCCGCACGCTCGCCGCGCGGTGCATCACCGGGATCACCGCCAACACCGACTACCTTCGGCAGACCGTCGAGCGCTCCATCGGAGTGGTCACCGCGTTGAACCCCTACATCGGCTACGCCGCCGCGACCAGCGTTGCCGCCGAGGCCCTCGCCTCCGGCCGCAGCATTCCCGCACTCGTCACCGAACGCGGCCTGCTCGACACCGCGCAGATCGCTCGCATTCTCGAACCCGGCAACCTCATCCGAGCAGTCGAGATCGAAACCACCACTACCCCAAGGACCTGAGCGTGGAGTTCTCAGTACTCGTCTACGGCGACATCGAATACTTCGAGCCCGGCCACACCGCTGGCCAAATTGGGATTCGCCTCCCGGGCGCAGGTCGCGGCCCGGGTCGTGGAGCGGACGCACGATCGCGAGTGAAAAACCAGAGCAGAACTGCAATTACCACAGCCCGAGCCCGTGGCCGGCCGCACATCACCGCCTCGATCACACGCTCCAGACCTGCGGCCGGTGATGCAGGAGAGACCTTGACCGCGCTCGCACCGTCTACCCAAACCGGTCGAGCCTCCGGCCCGGCCACTGGTGACGGCCAAGCCGTGTGGGCGTCCGGACTCGCAAGCACCGATATCGACGCCACGACCAACCGTGTGGACCTGAGCGTGCCGAAGTCGAGCTAAAGATGTTTCGGTAATTGAGTGAGTGCCGATCATAGGGGAAGCCCGGTGTGGTCGAGGAAGCTGTGGCACAGGTCGTAGTTCGAGCCGATCCGGGTCAGGCCGGTCTCGGTCGCGATGCGGACCTCGTCGA
>NZ_JAAOQS010000203.1:0-5701 GCF_011603105.1 Rhodococcus sp. A14
CGGTGATGATCTCGGCCAACTCGCCTTTGCGGGCGTTGAGCAGTTCCCGGAAGTTGAAGATCACCTGGGTGCGCTTGGCGAGGGAGGTGTCGCGCCAGGCGGGGAACGCGGCGGCGGCGGCGTCGATCACGGCGCGGGCGTCCTCGACGCTGGCCAGGGCGACCTGACCGGTGACGGCACCGGTCGCCGGATTCGTCACGGGCGCGGTGTTGCCGCTGGTGCCGGTGAACGTCTTGTTGTCGAACCAGTGTGGGATCACCCGGAGGGTGCTGTCGTTGTGTGTCATGAAGTGGGGTCCTGTCGAATGAGAAGTAGCTGGTGGTTTCGTCGTGGACGCGGCACTGATCGGCGTCAGAAGATGGTGTATGCCTTGCGGACGGTTTCGGAGACGTCCCAGCGTCCGGACCATCCCGGGGGCAGGACCACGAAGTCGCCGGCCGAGATCTCGACCTTGGTGCCGGTCTCGTCGTCGGTGAGTGTGGCTTTGCCTTCGATGATGAAGCAGGTTTCGGTGTTGGGTCGGTCGACGACAGGCCAGCCGCCGGGCTGGCACTCCCAGATTCCGATCTGGGCGTCGGTGCCGCCGTCGACGGGTAGGGTGCGCAGCTGCGGGTCGCCGCTGTCGGCGCCGGGCCGTTGCCCGGCGGGGGTCAGCTCACCGTTCACGACGGTGGAGGGCAGGTGGATCAGTGAAGCCATGGTCGATGTCTCCGTTATCGGTCGGGAGGGATGTCAGTGGGCGCCGGTGAGTTTTTCCAGCAGCGCGGACACCTTGGACGGTTTGTTGGTGACGCGTTCTTCGAGGTCCGCGGTCGCGGCGGCACGCAGTCCGGCGTTGACCCCGAACCAGCGGAAGGGTTCGACTTCCCATTTGGGGGAGTGGTGGTTGACCACGGGAAGTGAGTTCAGGTCGTCGCGTTTGTCGAGGATGAGGTTGCGCAGGATGCGGCCGGCGAGGTTGCTGGTGGCGACCCCGTCGCCGACATACGGTCCGGCCCACGCCATCTTGTTGTTCTGGTCGTAGCCGACGGAGGGGAACCAGTCGCGCGGGACACCGAGGGGGCCACCCCACCGGTGGGTGATCGGCACGTCCTTCAGTGTCGGAAAGAACTCGTGCATCGTGTCGATGATCTTCTCGTGGATTTTCTCGTCGACGTCGAACGACGGGTGGACCTTGGACCGGAAGTGGTACGGCGCCCCGCGCCCGCCGAAGACGAGGCGGCCGTCGTTGGTCGGGTGGGCGTAGATCCGCAGGTTCCGCATGTCGTTGAACGCGGTTCGGCCGTCGAGGCCGAGTTCCAGACGGACCTCGTCCGGCAGCGGGGCGGTCGCGACGACGAGCGAGTACAGCGGCGCCACATTGCGCCGGTACTCGGGGAATTCGGGGGTGAACGCCTCGGTGGCGCGAATGACGACGGATGCGGTGACGGACCCGTGCCGCGTCCATACGATGCCCTTGCCGATCTCGTCGACAGCGGTGTCCTCATAGATGACCCCGCCGCGCTCCTCGACCCAGCCGGCGAGACCGCGCACCAGCTTGTCCGGGTGCAGCAGGGCGCAGTGCTCGGTGTAGATACCGCCGAGCACACCGGCTGCGTTGACCTTCTCGCGCGCGGCGTCGGCATCGAGCAGCTGCCACTGCCCGTGGGTGCCGAACCTCTCGGCGCCATCGACGGTCGCCTTCGCCCGCGCCCATTGCGCCTGGCTGCGGGCGAGGGAGACGAATCCGTCGCGGGAGTATTCGCAGTCGATCTTCTCGGCCGCGACGACGTCGCCGATCTCGCTGACCGTTTCGTTCATCGCCGACTGCAGATCCAGAGCGGCACGATGCGAGTACAGCTGCTCGACGCGGCCGAGCGACACCGGGAAGATCGACGACGCCCACCCACCGTTGCGTCCCGAGGCGCCGAAGCCGGCGTATTCGCGTTCGAGCAGAACTACTTTCAGCGTCGGGTCGGCCTGCAGCAGATAGTAGGCCGCCCACAGTCCGGTGAACCCGGCACCGACGATCGCCACGTCGGCAGTGATGTTGCCGGGCAGCGCGGGCCGCCGGGATGCGTGCTCTCGGTCTTCGCGCCACAGGGGTGTACCGTCTGCGGCACCTGATACGCCGCGCTCCGCGCGGGCGTTACTGACCACCATTTACAGCCTCCAGCCGTTCGTTCGTTCGTGCGTCGATGTCCAGTGTCGTGTCAGTGTGTGAGCCCCGACATACTCCGGATTCACAGACATAGAACTGGCGGCTGTACTTTTGTATGAGGAGGTGAAGGCCGATGATCTCCGTCGATCAGCTGGCCGCGATCCCATCGCTCGGCCTGCAATATCTCGCCGGCGAGAGCGGCGGCGCGCGACTGGTCACGTGGGCGCACGCGTGTGACCTGCCCGATCCGTGGTTGTGGTTCGAACACGGTGACCTCGTCATGACCACCGGCGGCGGGCTGCCCCGCGGCGACACGGAGCAGTCCGAGTGGATGGCGCACCTGATCGACAGTCAGGTCAGCGCCCTGGTGATCGCCCGCGGCCCCGGCACCCCGGATGTCACGCCGGCGCTGCTCGAAGTCGCCGAAAGCCGCGGATTCCCGGTGCTCTCGGCAAGTTTCGACCTGCAATTCGTCGCGCTCGCGCGCACCGTCATCGAAAGTGCCGTCGAATCCGAACGACAGCGCCTGTCCAGCATCACCCGCCTGTACGACGTGTACTGGCAGGCCCTGCACGCACGCGGCACCTTCGGGGACCGGATTTCCGCGCTCGAAGGGACCACCGGATGGGCTCTCGAGGTCCGCGATCACGGTGCCGGCGGCGAGGTCATTGTCAGCGGACGCCTGGCGCTTCACCAGCGGAGCGGCCACGCAGATCCTGCGGCCGACCGCGTCGAAATTCCGATCCCGGGGGCAGGAGAAGTGGTGCTGTCGGCCAGTCCCGGCCGGGTCCCCGTCAACGACCGCCCGCTCCTGCAGCACCTCGGGGGCCTGATTGCCCTCGAACTCGAACATGATGCCGCTCAACGCGACCGACTTCGTGCGTCCGGGGCGGACTTGCTCGTCGGCCTTCTCGACGAAACCATCACCTTCGCCGCCGTGTGGCCCGAACTGCGCCACCGCGGGATGACCAATGGGGTGGTCGTCGCATGCTGGAGCACCCCGAACGCCGACCCACTTCATCACGAGACCATCCACCGGCAGGTCTGTCTGCAGCAGTACGCTCCGCTGCTGCTGCCGCGCGCGGCGCTACTGATCGCGGTGGTGCCCCGCGATCTCGACCTCCTGGCAACGATCAACACCAAGCTCGCTCCGGACTGCGCGGTCGGGGTCAGCAGCGCTCTGACCGCCAATTCGAGTGTCGCCGAAGCGGCCCGGCAGGCCCAGCTCGCCGTGGCTCGCGCCCATGAGCAAGACCAGACCGTCAATGTCTACGGCGAAGACATCGACGACGTCGGTTTTCTGCCCCGCAGCATGGAAGACACCCGCAGGTTGGTCCGCACCACCCTCGGCCCGCTCATCGCCCATGACAAGAGCAACGAGGGTGAGCTGGTGACCTCGGTGCGCGTGTTCCTCCGGAACGACGGCGCGTGGCAGAAGAGCGCCGACGAGTTGAAAATCCACCGGCAGACCCTCGTCTACCGGCTGCGCCGCGTCGAGCAGCTCACCGGCTTGAAGCCGACCTCCACCGAAGGCTCCGCGATGTTTTGGCTCGCCCTGTCCGGTGCCGAGCGAGCGAAACTCGATCTCGACGAGTTGATCGACTGAGCGGAACACCAGATGGGCTGGTCCGTCACGGACCAGCCCATCTGGTGTTCATCAGGTGCTACCTCGAAGTTCAGGAGTTGATGCTCTCCGTGGCCACCCCGGACACGTCGGGTCCGCTGTCGTCGGCGGCCGGGGCCACCTGTGTGGAGGCGCGGGTCTTCTTCTTGATGAAGTAGACGATCGTCAGCACCACCCACACCGCGATTCCCTGCATCAGTTCGATCCGATTGGCTTCCCGGAAACCCATGCTGACCAGTACCGCGACGATGGCCACCGTCACCAGGATCGGCAGGCCCGGGTAGAGCCACATCCGGAACTCGAGGGAGCCGGGGTTCTCCTTCTCCCACCGTCGACGCAGGCGCAGCTCGGAGATGCAGATCATGAAGTACACGAACAGGAACACCGCACCGGAGGCGTTGATCAGGAACAGGAACACCGTGTCCGGGAAGATTGCCGCAAGGACCACGCATCCGTAGCCGATGACGGTGCAGGACAGGATGCCCTTGACCGGAACGCCACGCTTGTTGGTCGAGGTCATCCAGGCCGGTGCGTCGCCGCGGCCGCCCATGACGAACAGCAGCCGGGAGGAGGTGTAGAGGCCGGAGTTGAGGACCGACAGCACCGCCACCAGGATGACAAGGTTGAGCAGGTCCGCTGTGCCGGGGATTCCGATCCGGTCCAGGGCGGCGACGAACGGAGACTCGCCCGGTACCACCGAATCCCACGGCACGATCACCGCGATCAGGAACGTGGAGATGACGAAGAACGCGAGGATGCGGAAGACGACGGAGTTGACCGCCTTGCGGATCGACTTGGCCGGTTCCGCCGACTCGGCGGCGGCGATGGTGACGACCTCGACACCGGTCATGGAGAAGATCACCACGACCACACCGATGAACAGGGTGGCCAGCCCGTTCGGGAGGAGCCCGCCATGGTCGGTGAGGTTGGAGAAGTCGACGCTCGCGCCGGGCCAGAGCCCGAAGACGAACAGCGCGGCGACCGCAATGAAAGCGACGATGGCGACCACCTTGATGCTCGCGAACCAGTACTCGGCCTCACCGAACGCGCCCACCGAGAGCAGGTTGACCGCGGTCATGATGACCATGAGGGCAGCCGCGATCGCCCACACCGGCAGCGACGGAATCCATTTGTTGATCATCTGACCGCCGACGACCGCCTCGAATCCGACGACGATGACCCAGAAGTACCAATACAGCCACCCCGTGGAAAAGCCTGCCCACTCACCCCACGCCATTCGGGCGTAGTCGGTAAAGGAGCCGGAACATGGTTTGGCTGCGGCCATTTCACCGAGCATCCGCATCACCAACAGCACGATCAGCCCCGTGATGCCGTAGGTGACAAAGGCGAGCGGGCCAGCCTGGTTGATGATCGCACTCGACCCCACGAACAGGCCGGCACCGATGACCCCGCCGAGCGAGAGCATTGTCAGGTGCCGCTGTTTAAGGCCGGGTTTGAGCTGATGGGCCCCGTTCGGAGTCGTACCCATGGCATTCCCTTCATCAGGTGCCCGCGCCCGTCGACTTCGCGGGGCGGGCGGGATCGAGCTTGTGATGGGAGTCACCCTGCTTGCCCGCGGCCGTCCCCGCCATGCGCCAACGGAACAACGCAGAGGTGGGGCCTTCATACATTTTGATGAACCGCTGTCGGGTTTCGGCCCTGACCTGGTCGTCTGGCGCGAGCAAGCGCATGAACGAGCTGATCAACGCGAACCTGCGCGGTACCTTCCGCCAGTAGCCATGCGGGAAGCCGATCCACTGGGTCTCGCCAGTTCACTGCTCGGTTGGGCCCGGGGCAATTGTCGGGCGCTCCTAGTAGTACTTTGTTAGGTGGGGAAGGTGTGGTGGCACAGTGGGCAGGTACCGATCCAACGGGCAAGTGCGCGTTGGAGTTCGCGGAGAACGGCGTACAGGGTCAGTCCTGCCCGGCTGCTTTTG
>NZ_JAAOQS010000204.1:0-5405 GCF_011603105.1 Rhodococcus sp. A14
GCCCCACCCTCACCACCGCAGAGGATGCGCTCACCGATGCCCTCACCGTGACCCGCACCATGGGCATGTCAGGCAAGCTGTGCATGCACCCCGGACAAGCCCCCGTCATCAACCGCGCACTGAGCCCTACCGACACCGACATCGACTGGGCCCGCCAGATCATCGACCGACTCGGCGTCGACGGTGCGCGCATCGAAAATGGCAGTGACCTGCCGAAACTCGCCCGAGCCCGAGCGATCCACCGCCTCGCCACCGTCTTCGCACACGGATGACCACCCGCGACTGATTCCGAAAAGTCTCCGTTTCCGGCATCAGGAACCCAGCCTGGGATATAGCAGGCCGATATCTAGAAATCTACCCAGTTCATGTCAAGCGGCGGTTGCGGTGACCATCAGTGATAGATCTGCTGCCATCGCTTTGAAGACAACGTCCGAGAGTCTGCGTTTGAGGATGCGCAGTGCTTCCATCCCACCCTCGCCGCCGACCTTGCTAGTCCGCGCGGCGAGCGGCGACATGATCGCGTTTCTCGACGACGATGCCCGCGCCGAGCCGGGGCGTGCCCACAGTGCTCGCGCCTCGGGATGGCAGCGGGCCTGACTGAGCGCGATGCGGTAAATTGCGGCATTGAGCTGACGGTTTCCGGTGCGCGAGAGTCGATGTCGAGCGTCGTTCGACGACCATACCGGAAGCGGCGCAGTCCCGTTGTGCCGTGCGAACGCATCCTTGGAGTGAAATCTGTCGACACGAGCGGTCTCACCGATCAGCTTCGCTGCGATGAGCGGTCCGCACCCAGGAATCGCCAATCACCCAGGAATCGCCAACAAGGAAGGGGCCAGCACAGCGGTCCGGGAGGTGATCTGACCCGCGAGTTCATCGATCTCGGCAGTAACGCGCCGCAGGTGCCCGACGAGTTGGGTCACCGGTTCGGCGACAAGACCCGAAGAATTCGATAGAAGCGCCAGAGCACGCTTGTCCGGTCCATTTTCGTCGGCGGCTTCCACGCTGGGTCGAGCTCGTGAAGGTGCCAGCGCAGTCGTGCGATGATGCGAGTCAGTTCGGCAACGAGGTCTTCGCGGTGGTCGACCAGTAGCCGGAGCTCACGTTCTGCGCCGTCGAGGCGGGCTTCGGGCAGATCGGGCTCACGCAGGGCCGCGCGTGCGACTGCGAGCGCGTCGATCAGATCCGACTTGCCGTTGGTGCGGGCGCTGTCGCGGACGTTCGCCATCAACTTGGGCGGGACCCGAATTATCCGTTCGCCTGCGGCGATCAATCGCGTTCGAGGCGCGCCTACTCAGGTGGCGGCAGTCCTCGATAGCCCACCGTCGATCACCACATTGTTCAGTCGCCCAACGCAACAGCGACAGGTGGCCTTCGCTTGTGTTGCCAATGGTTTTCGTCGACAGTTGTCGTCCCGTCCGATCGACAACGACGGTGGCGTGGGTGCGCTTGTGCGCATCGATCCCGATGACCATCGTGGTGATATGTCTGCTGCCCAGGTTGCGGGTGGGTGGCATGGACCGGTCGATCGGCGTATCCCAGTAGGGGCGACGCCACGCTCCTCGGGGGCCGTCGGCCGGTCCTAACGGTGTCGGCCGGCCGCGGAACTGACATCAGCCACGGAGGGGAAACAACGGTGGAGCGAACCGGCCAACACGATCAATCGTGCACTGGGAACTTCATCCGGTTCCGCCGAAAACCCGCGCTGCGGTACCCAACCCGCGCAGGTCAGACAACGCGTCGACACCCCGACACGCTCGCCGCCTCGAACAGGTCGTGCCGGTCGACAGAAGCGGCGCCAACGATGTCGATCCGGAGGGCGCATCATTCTGCCCTTGACCACCCAGGGTTACATATCAGCTTGGCCCGTAGCGTACCTCGCCGGATGTTGCGCTCGATCGAGTAGTTTCGGCCCTCGGCGAACTGAGTTCCTGGGCAGCTCAGGATCGGAAGAAGTCGATGATCTTTGGATAAACGATGTTTGGTACTTCCAAGGTCGGGCTGTGACCGACGCCTTCGAGAACGACGAGTTCGCTGTCGGGGAGGGCATCGGCGACTTCTTTGCCCCACTCCGGGGGGGCGGGCGTGGTCCTCGACTCCAGAGACAATCAATACGGGGCAAGTGATGCTTGGGAGCAGGTCGAGCGCTCCCTCACGCGTCATGACGCCCAGCATCGCGGGGCGTAGGCTTCGAGGCAGGGCGTTGATACGGTCGGTCCACAGGGCGACGATGTCGGTACGCTCGGGATCGTTGCGGATCGTCTCACCGAACATCACGCCCAGCGTTTCTTCGAGAATGTCGCCGACGAAGCCGTGGACACTTGCACGGTCGGTCCATGTGACGTACTCCTTGTGCGTTTCGCCGCGGGCAGACGAGCCTGCCATCACGATCTTCCGGAAAAGCTCGGGCCGTCGAGCGGCGACCCGAACCCCGACGTCTCCGCCCATCGATTGCACCAGCATGTTGATGTCTTTCAGCCCCATCACCTCGATCAAGGCGAGAATGTCTTCTGCGTCGTCGTCCATCGTGATGACGTCGACGTCGTGGAGATCGCTTCTGCCCTGGCCACGAAACTCTGGTCGTACCACACGGAACTCACCGCGCACCGCGTCGATGAGTCCATCGAACATGCGCGAGTCGAGGAAGAGGGAGTGGAGGCAGAGGATGATCGGCAGACCTTCCTCGCCGGTGTCGTCGACAAAAAGATGTGTATCGCGCACTGCGACGACCTGTTGGGTGTGCGGCATGCCTGGCTTCTCCTGTCGGGATAAGAGGGGGTCACGGTTCTTTGTTGGTAGCGTGTATCGACGACGCGGCGTGAGGACGCTCGCACTCGGCAAGGTGATTTCGGGGCTACCGGGCGTCGCTAGATTTGTCAGCGGGCCGTTTTGATCAATGCACTGGCTTTCGGGTTCGCTTCGGAGCCCCAATGACGGACAAATTCGACGGTTGCTTCATCGACGTCCTGCGGGTTCGACGCGCTCAAGAAATGCTGTCCCCCTTCGACAACTCTCAGTTCGGCAGATGAGGAGTTGGTGAACATCTCGATTTCGTGGCGGGCGTTCTCGATCGAGTACACCGAATCCGCGGTTCCGTGCAGCCACAGGACCGGGCAGGTCACGCTGCTCAGGCGCGCGTGCAGACCGTCGCGGTCGCGCAGGTTGATCGCGCTGATCAGTAGTCGTTTACGACCTGCATCGCCGGTGTAGTTTGCGCGGTAGGCCGCGAGCCAGAAGTCGTGCTCGTCGGGGGTGACGGTGTCACCGAGGCCGGATTCGAGTAGTTGAGCAACGAACTCGTCCGAGACCACCCAGTCATCACCCACCGGGTCGGCGTGTTCGACGATTGTGGGGGTGCAGAATTCGTGACCGTCCCAACATCCCAGGTCGCGGCTGCGTTGGCTTTCGTCGTCCATCGAGGTGCCCAGGATGATGATGCCCTTGACCTTGTCGGGGGCGAGCATGGCCATCCGGGCGGCGATCCATCCGCCCTGGGAGGTGCCCAGGACGAACACCTCGGGGATACCGAGGGCGTCGAGGACTTGGAGGTTCGCGATGGCGCTGTCCCAGTAGGTGAACTGTTCGTAGGTCGCGCGTGTCCCGCCGTGACCGTAGGGCTCGATGGCCAGCAGGTTCATCGCCTGCATGAGTTCGGTGTCGGCGAACTGTGCCCGGTACAACTCCACTGATGTGGTGAACGAGTTGATCATGACCAGTGTCGGGAGCGACGGGTTGTACGGTGCGCCGAATTTGTAACTGATCGTCGAGCCGCCCAGATGCGGAACGGTGATGGTGTGGGCTTGGCCGGGCATTGTTTCTCCTTGGTTTCCGGGTCGGGTTGGACGCTGGCCCCGAGTGGGTGCGGAGCTGCGGTGTGTCGAGGGGATGATCTAGGCATACTCCAGGTTGCATCGTTGCTTGGAGACGAAGGCGCGGTCGAGGTGGCGGAACTTTCCGACGGGTTCGCGGGTGAACAGCATCAGCAGGACCACGGCGAGAACGCACGCACCGACCATGACATAGAGCCCCCAGTTGTATCCGGACACCGACGAGAATCCGCCGCCTGCGCCGATCAGCACGCCGAGGATCAGCGGGGAGAGCCCGCCGAGGTATGTCGCGGTCAGCATGACCGAGTTGGCGGTTCCCATGGCACCCTTCTCGGCGGAGTCGCTGACGAAGCCGTAGATGACGGGGAAGATCCCATTGGTGGCCATGCCGGCGAAGAGCTGGATGACGATCAGCCATACCAGTCCCAGTCCAGCGTACTGCAGCAGGAAGATCCCGACCGCGAGCCAGGTGAAGGCGATGATCGAGGTGAACTTGCGGCCGAGCCAGTCGGAGACGGTGCCCCAGAGGATCTGTCCGATACCGCCGGTGATGGTGAAGATCGCGGAGTAGGCAGCCGCTTCGGCGAAACTGTAGCTGCCGACGAACGCGATGTACTGCGGAAGCCAGAAGCTGATCCCGGTGTAGACGGCTATTCCCAGCAGCGACGCCAGCGACGGCACAACGATATTCGGATTGCGCAGTGCCCGGCCGAGCGCCCCTGCGGGTGCGCGGTGGTGCTGATCGTCCTCGGTGGAGTGCAGCGGCTTGGTCAAGCCGGCCTCCACCGTGTCCTTCTCGAACTTCGCGTAGCGATTCTTGGTGGCAAACAGCCAGTAGCCGATCCAGATGGGGATCATCGCGAGCGGGATGAGCAGGAAGACGTAGCGCCAGTTCTCGGGGCCGAAGGCCGCGAGAATGCCGGCGGTGACGATGGAGGCGATGAGGGTTCCCCACGGGTAGCCGGTGTGCTGAATGCCGAGGGCCAAGCCGCGGCGTTCGACGGGGTAGGACTCTGCCATCGAGGTAACTTCGATGGCTTCGCCCGCGCCGCCGAAGGCGTTCTTGACCGACTGCAGCACGACGATCGACCACAGCGACTGGGTGAAGGCTCCGATGCCGGTGACGATCGAGAAGATGAAGTACCCCGCGGCCATCACACCGTTGCGGTATTTGCGCGCCCACCCATGGCCGCCGCGGTCGAACCACGGCCCGAGCGGTAGCGCCAACAGCGAGCACGACGCGGTGATGATCGCGGCGATGACGCCTGCGGTACCCGGCGAGATCGAGAATTCTTTGACGATCGAGGGGAGAACGAAGAAGAAGATCTGGCGGGTGTTCGCATTCATCGCGTAGACCAGCCAGAGGAAGATCAGTGCCCCGATTGCGTACCCGGGCGTGCGGGCACGCTTACGCCGAGTGGTGCGCGGGGGTGTGTTCATCGTGGGTGCCTCGGTGGAGACGAGTGGCACATTGGGGTTCGGCATGGGAACTCCAGTCGGGAGGGAGGGGGCGACCGATCGGCGGCCCGACGTGTGTGATGAAGGTGCCCGTACGCCGCGGTTGAATCTGAGGAGTCCGAG
>NZ_JAAOQS010000205.1:0-5397 GCF_011603105.1 Rhodococcus sp. A14
GGCTTCCGCGAACTCGCCGGCCGCACCGCGACAACCCCACACCACCCGACCACTCCCACCAGCCAGGAGCATGACCAATAGTCGCCACCAACAGCAGGAACGGCGCCTGGCCGTTAGTTCAGAGAAGGAATCCAGGGCCGATACTTCCGGCGGTGCCCGGCCCGGTAGGTCGCCTTGAGCTCGGCGACCGCGCGGCGGGTGGTGCGGTCGGTGCCGTCGAAGCCCATCGCGGTGAGCTTGTCGTGCACCACGTCCGCCCGGATCCGGCCCTGTGAGGCCTCCACCAGCTCCTCGATCTTCCCGAGGAAGGGGTCGATCGAGCGTGCGCGGCGCGCACGCTCGGCCGGGTCACTGCCGGCGTCGCGGAGCTCGACATACCGGGCCACCGTCTTCTCGTCGCACCCGACCAGCTGCGCCGCCGAATGCGCACACTGAGTCAGGTCGTAGGCTTCCAAGATCTCCATCACTTCCCTGGCACACTTGGTCATGGGGTTCCTTCGGTCGGTTGGTTTGCGCGGCAAACCAAGCCAACTCGGGCGAAGGAACCCCGCCCGGTATTTACGCCAGCGTGTCAATCAGCTGTTTCGTGACCGCCGACCCGGAATTCTCGTGTCCACTGATCCGGAGAAACCGTGTCCGCCCAACCGGAGCGAACTGACCGCCTACAAGGAGTCTGACGTGTCCGTTGGCACACCGGGTGACCGGCGCGGCTGTGCGGGTGGACCGAGGGGAACAGCGGCGGCTGGGATGGAGGTGACCACCTGGGTCGGGGGCGGCGGCATCGTGCGTGGGTTCGCGAGGCTCGCGCGCATCTGGGTGGCGGTGGCGAACCGTTGCTGGGGTCGGGGCTGAGGGCGCGCTCGATCACGGTGGTCAGTGTCGGGGCGAGGTCGGGGCGTACCGCGGTGAGCGGCTCGTGGTGTCCGTGGACGATCGCGTGGGCCAGCGACAGGATTGTGTCCCCGGTGTAGGGGCGGTGGCCGGCGAGGGCTTCGTAGCCGACGACACCGACGGCGTAGAGGTCATCGGTTACCGAGGCAGGTTTCCCTGTGATGCGGTCGGGGCTCAGGTAGGCGACGGTGCCGAGGACCTCTCCAGCGGTGGTGTGGTCGGTGTCGGCGCTCTTGGCGATGCCGAAGTCGGTGACCTTTACGGTTCCGTCGGCGTCGAACAGGATGTTGCACGGTTTGATGTCCCGGTGCAGGATTCCCGCCGCGTGTGCGGCCCCCAGGGCGTCGAGGGTCTGGGTGAGGATCGTCCGGGCTCGCGGGGCGGGGAGCGGGCCGGCGAGGAGGTCGTCGAGCAGGGTCCGCCCGGGCAGGCGTTCCATCACGATGTACGGGGCGCCGTGGTCGTCGCCGCTGTCGTGTACGGCGACGACGTTCGGGTGGTTCAGCGTCGCGGCGAGGCGCGCCTCGGACTCGAAACGCCGCCGGGTCTGCGGTTCTGAGGCCATCTCCGGGCGCAGCACCTTCACCGCGACAGCCCGGGCCAGGCGATGATCCCACCCGTCGTACACGTCGGCCATTCCGCCGCGGCCCAGCACCTCACGCAGCTCATACCGACCTGCGAGAACCACCGACCCGGGCATACGTTCACGCTAATGGGCGCGGCCACCGCCCGGTAACCGCGCCGCCACCTACCGGCATTTGCCCGTTGGCCACGCCACACGCTGTGGGCACCCAGGGCCACCGAGTGCTCGCGACCGGTTCGTCTTCCGTGTGGGATCGGTGAGAGGCGGGCACGCGAGGGGCATGAGCACAATCACCGAAGAAGTGGACGTCGATGTTCCGGTCCGGGTCGCCTGCGACCACTCGCTGGTCGGTATCGAACTGCTCACCATCGACGCCCGCATCGTGGTCGCCAGCGTCGATACCTACCTGCGGTTCGCCGAGGCGGCGAATCGGCTGGCGATCGGCAGCGAACCGAAGGGCCTGTCCGACCTCGTGTCCGATGTCAAGGGCAGCGGCAGCACGAAGTCCAAGACCAAGGGCGTCCTCGAGGGCGTGGGGGAGACGCTCGGTGAGCTGCTCGGCGGATCCGCGAGCGAACGCGAACCGGCACCGCGTCGGAGGCGGAAATGACCTCGACCGACGATACCCACGACACCGAGGTCACCGACATCGACGAGGGCGCTGCGGCAGCCGTGATCTACGTGTACGCCATCGTGCCCGCGGACGTGCAACCGGAAGAGGACGCCACCGGCATTCACGACGCCCCGATCGGGATCGTCACCCATGGTGACACCGCGGCGTTGGTCAGCGAGATCGACCCGGACGACCGGCTCGGCACCCCCGCGGACCTGCAGGCCCACGCCCGCATCCTCGATGGCACCTCACACGTCGCCCCGGTGCTGCCGCTGCGGTTCGGTGCCGTCGTGTCCGACCGCGACGCCGTTGTCAACGAACTGCTCGCCGAACATCACGACGAGTTCGCCTCCGCCACTCGGCGAACTCGAGGGCTTCGCCCAGTGCATGATCAAGGGCCGCTACGTCGAGGAGAGCATCGTGCGGGAGATCGTCGACGAGAGTCCGAAGGCGTCCGCACTGCTCGAGTCGATCCGGGGCCAGCCCGAGGAGCGCACCCGCGATGCCCGGATTGCTCTGGGCGAGCTCATCGGCCACAGCCTCGAGGCCAAGCGGGAGATGGACACCCGTATCACTCTCGAGGCGTTGTCACCGCTGACCGACACCGTCACCGTCTGCGAACCCACCCACGACGAGGATGCAGTCCAGATCGCGATTCTCCTCGAGGTCGACCGGCAAGACGAACTCGAGCAGACGGTCGGAGACCTGGCCGCGCGTTGGGACAACCGGGTCACCATGCGCATCCTCGGCCCCATGGCCCCCTACGACTTTGTGGTGAGACCAAAGCCGGAGGACTGACGAAAGATCTCCGGCGTGCAGGATCCGAAGAGTCTGTGTTCACCTCCTTTGTCCATGCTGCGGCCGGGAATTTCCGAGACCGATCACTCTCGTGCACGGTCAGATGAATATGCAGACACGGGACCCTCGGATATCCGATGTTGGCAAAATCACGAGTACACATTACGAGGCCCACACTCTCGAACCACGCTTCGCGCAAGGCTATTCCGTGTTCGGCCGGCCCGATTCGGCGTGGCAATTTCGACTCGACTGCGCGCCCGCCGACCGAGCATCCCCGCAGACCGAGCCTCACCTCACGGCCGAGGATGGCGGTCGGGACTGGGGGACCGGGCCGGTGATCGTGCTGATCAGGGCGGTGGCCCGGCTGCCCCTGGTGAGCCGGGCCACTGCGGCCTGATTACTCGGTCGGTCAGCTCGGTCCGATGCCGCCGCCGAAGGCGGCGCTCAGCCACCTACCTCTAACGCGAGGGTGAAGTCGATTCCTGCAGAACCCATAAGAATTCACGCCTTTCCTCGTGATGAATCCACGGGATCGTCGATCCCCGCTTGCGATGCCTATCGCGCTCGGGGCCGAGGAGCGTTTCGCGAAAAGCGAATTTCTCACATTATGAAAATTGACAACCGCCCATAATGTTGCTGGGCAATCGATTTAGGAAATGGGGGTGACGTCAAATTCGGTGCATGTGCTTCTCGTATATTTGCGTGATCCACGACGTTACGACGGTCGGGGCCGCGCGCGGCCGAGGTCGGGGTGGGCGAGCACTCGACCTCGGTCGCTCGCGACGGGGCGCCCCGCCGGCCGAAGGGGTTCGGCGGCCGGAGCGGGGCTGGATGCCCGGTCCGCCTTCGCGGCGCGGGCAGCGTACTCAGCGGGTACCCACAGACAACCGCGGTACGCGGGTATCCCGAGGGCCGGCAGACCCCACGGTCATTCGGTGCGGTCCTGTCCGATCGTGACGCGGTGACGAAACGAACTGCTCGCCGAATACGACGGCGAGTTCGCCTCCGCCCTCCCGGAACTCGAGGCTTCGCGCAGATTGAGCGTCGCGGTCCCGGGGTAGTCGGCGGGAACGAAGGCACCACCCACCGACCACGGCCCCCATCCTTTTCGCCGACGCCGGCGCCGAGGTGCACCACATCTTCTCGACAACAAGGGGTTGGGCGATGACAAGCAAGGGTCAGGTGGCCATGGCCGTGGGTGCCGGTTACATGCTGGGCCGTACGCGAGTTGACCACGCGTCGAAACCGACACGCTCGCCACCAACCCAGATCGACCGGGCCCACAGAGGCGGCGCCCACGACGACGGTCCTGGACGCCGCCTCGCCCTGCGTCCTTGACAAACCGGCGTACATATCAGGTCGCTGCACACGCCACCTCGACCGATGAAGGAACTCAGCAGCGTAAACGTTCGTGGTTGGCCCGGCGATCCGGGCTCGGAGCATTCGCGGTGCGGTCCGCAGGAGTTCCTGGCGCGGCACTGGCGACGGCCTACGCGGTAGCCGCCGGTTGATTGATTACAGAGCTGGACGATCAGAACCGGGTCTTCCTCCCATTCCAGCACGGACTTGCTGATCGCCGCCCGCACGGTAGAACCGCCACGGTGCGTGAGGGTCACGACCTTGCCCGCCGAGTGCCGCAGATCCTCCGCAGCCGGCCACGGGGGGGGACACTGTCGGGACCGGATCGTGTATCGAACGCCCCGAAAGCGCATCATGCGGATAGCCCAGCATGTCCTCGAATGCCCAATTGACGTGCACGACGTGACCGTCCCGGTGGAGGGGAAGCACCGGGACCGGGAGCCGGGCCAGCAGCACCAACGCGGGAGTCCTTCGAGGAAACCCAGTGCGGTTGTAGGGTCTCGCTCCCAGTGGCATTTTCAGACGCTGTGACCTGCGTATCTATTACTTCTCTCACGGCACGGCACCGCAGTCAGTCTCAATTCCCTGGCATTTCTTCAGCAATCACAGAGCGGGCCGGCCGTGCCGATGCCCGTGCGGGCATCGGGTGCGACAGGCAAGGATGATCTGCGATGCTGATCAGAACACTGCGGAGGACATGAAGAGGCTGGAGATGACGGAGGCCCCGAGCAACGGCTCCACATCAGGTGATGAAGCGATGACCGTTCGTGCCGCCGCGATCCGGGCCGCGGCTATCCGCGAAGTACCTAAGCACGGACGGCTGCTGAAATCGGCCAGGGATGGTCGCATCCTCAGCGCGCTTATGCTCCGGATCTTCGCTATCTCCACACCCCATGGGCACGGGGTGCTCACGACGACCGGTCGCAAGAGTGGCAAGGAGCGACGGAACTACGTTCGCGCGATCCGGTGCCACGACAAGGTGTACGTCGTGATGCTCCGCCCTCCCGCATTGGCAATCGAGAGGCCCCTAGGAGCGTGGGTCGGTAACACGCCGGGCGGGGTGTTCGGGTGATGGTCGGGTATGCGAGATGATGGGGCGTGCCTGATGATCTCGATGATGGTGGGTTGTTCGAGGTAGACCCTGTGCAGCGGG
>NZ_JAAOQS010000206.1:0-5376 GCF_011603105.1 Rhodococcus sp. A14
GCCCTGCACCGATCCGGTGCAGGGCCCCTCTGGTGTCGTCGGCGGTTGATCACGGTATGCGGATGCGTATAGGGCAGCGACTCCGCCGGCAGCGGGAACTCGGTGTCCTCGCCGAACAGGGACAGCCTCCCCGCAGTGGTCGACGACAGTTCGGTCACAAGCCCTGGTGCGACTTGGGTGTGAGTCCGGCCACGACCGGAGCCAGATCGGCGGAGACGTGAAGTGGCTGCTCGAGCATGTCCGCACGGCGGTTTCAGGCTCCTACTGACAGCCGGTGGCGAGATCTGCTGACCTCCATCGGCGATCCGCAGGTCGTCGCACTGACATCTTCGCGACGACTTCCACCTACAGCAGCCGCGCTTTCATGAACTCTCAGTGCCTCGTGGCGGCTTACTTCCGGTTTGTGCGCGGTCGGTGACGAGAATTCCGCTTCCCGCACCGTCTCCCGGGAAACCGCACCTCATCGCGTTTTCACGGAAGAGCGGCCGAGAC
Source organism: Rhodococcus sp. A14 (assembly GCF_011603105.1). Classification (NCBI taxonomy): domain Bacteria; kingdom Bacillati; phylum Actinomycetota; class Actinomycetes; order Mycobacteriales; family Nocardiaceae; genus Rhodococcus; species Rhodococcus sp. A14. The sequence goes on from NZ_JAAOQS010000206.1 coordinate 493, forward strand.
CGTGCTCGGGGTTTGACCCTCGACCGGACGGGACCCCGGCGATCGGCCGCGGCCAGGCGGCGCGTGTGAGGGGAACCTACATCTGCCGTCTACGCGGCTTGCTCCGTGTCACTCATGATTTGTGCCAAAAGGCCAGGTGAGCTCGCTTTTTTTTGCTCTGCAGAGCATCGCGTAGCGTCTCCACGACGGATTTCGTGCAGGTGCGTACGGAAAAGTGGGTGACGAGCCGGCTCCCCACCCTGCGCACCTACCACGAGCAGTGTGAGCGGTCGAGTCGCCGAGCACTCGGGGAGTGAGGACTCGAGGCGGCCCGCCGTGAGGGAAAACGTCTGGGCCTCGAAGCCGGGCTCGTCGACGAGGAATGGAACCCGGTCACCGGACCGGACCAGGTCGGGGAGATCGTCATCCGCGGACACAACATCATGAAGGGCTACTACAAACGGCCCGAGGCCACCGCCGAGGTCATCAAACTGGTCCGCGATGTGCCGTACACGGGACCCCGGGTGCCGCTATCGCGCCGGAATAGGCTGCCTCAAGACTGATGAGGAACGTTCGGGTCGCGCCGGGTTCCCATCTGCTAGAAGGGCATCTAGTTCGCGCCACACCGTTCGCTCCAAGTCGACGGAATGCTCCATGCACGGGACCAATGCGTCGGCTAGCGCGTGATCTGACTGCCGATGGGGGCGGTTACTAGTGGGAGAGCTGCGACTACCAGGTCTTCTTCGAACTTCGGGTGTGTTGGCCGCGAACCCTGGGAACTTGATCGGATGGCTTCGGTTCCAGCGTGTGTTCCACTCCACTAGAATCACATCCACCCGGGCGTTGTGGACGGCCGCCGACACCGGTCCCTCGCTCAGCTTTCGCGTTCGAAGGTGATCAGCAGTCCCTCCACGCTGCCAGGGCCGATTCTGCCCTTGACATCGGACGAGGTTATCGCTTTGAGACGCCATCCTTGCTGGGCGTACTGGTTGAGCAGGTCTTCGAGTTTGGCGCCGGACATTTTGCCGCCGATCATTTTCTCGCGGACCTCGACGACCTTGTATGTGTATGTCATTGTTGCCGCTCCCGTTGGTTTCACGGTGTTCTCGGGGATAGTCGGGGTGTTCACCAGAACGGGTGAACGTCGAGATGAGGTGCTTCCTGGCTCGTCACCCCGTTCGCCCTGGAGTCGGGAATCTCTGAGATGAGGTGTGCACGATGAAGGAAATGGCAGTGCGGATTGCTGTTGCGTCGGCCGTGATCGCTCCGGTCTCGTGACGATGCGGGTGCCGACACTCATTTTGTCGTACCTTTTGCCCGCGATCCCCGGCCGAGTTACCGAGCGGGAGTGTCGGTACCGCGAAGGTTCGCGTCTGTGATATTTGGTTCCGGATTCCATGTCGAGACAGCCCAGATGACGACGATATCGAGGGCGATGATCAGCAGTGACCACCCCGGATAGTAGGGCAACCACAGAAAGTTCGCCAAGATCGAGATGGCGGCGACGACGATGGCCGACACGCGGGCCCACCCGGCGCCGGTGAACAGGGCCAGGCCGACGATCGCGACGAGGACACCGAGGATGATGTGGATCCAGCCCCAGGTGGTGAGGTCGAACTTGTAGACGTACTCGATGCCGCTGACGAACACTTCGTCTTCGGCGACCGCCGCGATGCCTTGGAAGAACTGGATGATGCCGACGGTGACCATGATAACGGCGGCCCCCATCGACGTACCGGCTGCGAAAGCCTGTTTACCAGAGGGATACTCGGAACTCGCTGGATTCACTCCCGAGCTACGATCGGACATGGCTGACCCTTCCCGAGCTTCGGTTTTTTACCGATACCACAATTATCTGCCGCCGTGTGGGGTGTTCGCGGCAAAATTCGGATTGCGGTTCGAACGAACCCCGGATGTTGTCGTGCCTGGGTGGGGATTACCCGGGGTGAAGTCCGCGCCGGCGTCGGCACGAACCCGCGACCTCGTATTCGCCAGCTACGACAGGCGTGGTGAGTGACGCGGGAAGCACCCCACACTCTCGCTGCCGGTCGCCGGCCGTGCAGCCGGCTCGGGGGTGAGGCGGCTGCACGGCCGGGCTCGGTGAGCGTTGGTGCACGGCTGTATGTGGCGTCGAGTGTGCGGGTGGCTGTGCACACGAGCCTGCACGACTCGTCGACGGCGCCGGAAACATTAATCAGTGTCTGTGGCGTGCTTCCGGTGCCGCGCGAGGAAACGAGCGCGGTGCCGCTCGAGGGTGGCCTCCGTATCGCGGAGGAGCTGCCGATGCCGGCGGGCACTGGCGTATCGCACAGCGGCACCGCGCCGCCGCAACATCTGTGCGTGGGCAGCCGCGGACTGGTCGTCGAACAGAACCGCCGCGGCCTCGTCACACTCGATCAGCACCCACTCGTACGCCAGCCGGGCCGGGGCCGCGTCGTCGAAGAGCGCCGGCATCACCGTGTCGTCGAACAGTTGGAAGGGGACACGCGCGAGTCGGTACTGGAGGCGGCCGAGCGCTCGTGCCACGGCTGCGACTCCCATGGAATTCGATGGTAAGTGGTAGGACGTGCGTGCCGCATCAATTCGACTGCCTCACAGTCGGTCCATGGCCCTTGTGAGGAGGTCTCACTCAAGCACCCGATCAATCGCCGTTTCCGAAAGAGCCGGTCGGGTATTCCGTCCGAAGGACGAGGAGGTCTGTGTTTGCTTGTGCTGGTCGTGTCCGCCGGTGTGCGGGGCCGGAAGCGCCGAAGGACCCCGACCACCTCGCCGAAGAAACCGCCGATAACGGAGATATGTCAACTGAAACCTTGAAGTGATTGCGCGCCAGTGCTTGTGAATTACCACCAATGTACCGACGACGCCGGACGCAGCGCCCGATCCACGGCAAGTACGACCTGATACACAGTGGAGGCTGACCATGCAGATATTTCGGACAGCATTCTCAGGTTCGGGTCGTAGGGTCACGCAGATCATCCGGGTCGGCGATTTCCGGCCTCACTCGACACATCTGGTTCGACAGAGAGAATCCACTATCAGTTATCCTCACCGCGCCGGAACGTCACCGAGAACAGATAATCTTCGCCACGCAGTTGCTGGCACGGCCTGGGTACTTTCGTTCGCCTACTTGTTGGCGGAGGTGTTCACCGCGGCGGCGTGGAGCACCCCTTACAGCTTCGCGCAGGACTCGATCAGCTCCCTGGGCGTGACGACCTGCGAAGTCGGATCGTGCTCACCGATGCACGACGTCATGAATTCGACGTTCGTCGCGCTCGGGGTGCTCACTCTCCTCGGTGCACTGTTTCTTCAGCGGCACATACGAAGTGGCCGGGAGAAGAAGTGGATACTCTCCCTTGCCGTGATCATCGCGGTCAGCACCGCTGCCACCGGACTGTTTCCGGCGAACGATGGAACGATCACCCACTGGTCGGCCGTGTTGCCGGGCTTCGTGGCGCGCCACGTGGTGCTCATGCTCATCGCGTGGCATATGTGGCACGAGAAGCGGCTGGTCGCCCTGTGGTCCGCGCTGTGCGCACTCGTGGGCCTGGTCGGCGCCGGCCTCATGCTGGGACAGGCGCTGCATTTCGGCCTGGGGGAGCGTCTCGCTCTCTACCCGTTACCGATGTGGATGGCCGTGACCGGCATGGCGGTACTGATGGGGCTGGCACGCCGCACGCTGTTCCGCAACGTCGAGTTCTCGCTGCGCCCTTTCCACCCGCGCACCGCCACCTTACGGCCGAGAAGGTCCGCGGTTACGGCACCTCGGTGCTCGATCGAATGGCAGCCACGAACCAGTGGCGTGGACTCGGCCGAGACACGCGCGTAGCCGATCAGCATGTGTCGAAAATGCCTTTCGTAGAGGTTTTTCGACATGACTTCTCGACACAGGTTTTCGACGCCATTTGCCTGCCAAACCCGTGGGTCAGAGTGGGTGTCGGAAATGATCAATTCTCGACAGGGTTGGAGGAGGCAGATAGGGACTGCGTCCGTGGTGCCGACTTAGGAAGTGGCACACTTCGTCCCCGACACCCACCAGAATCCGTACCCGTGGACCGTGAAATGGGTTCATTGACCGCGGTAGAGAAGCCCGCTCACGGCAGATCCGTCCGTGCTGCTCACCGCGACTCGGAGCTGCAGGTTGAGAGAGCAGCCCTGGTAATTCTTCGCCCCCGGCGGAACGAGTCCAGGATCGCCACACCCTGCGCCGGTTCCCCGGGCTTTCCGTTCCGGAGGCTCCTGTTCCACCGACCGTGCACCCCGATGATCGCGATCCGCGGGGCACCGACCCCCATGGTCCCCTCGTCGCCGAGTGGGGTGCCCGGGCAGCGTGCCGGGGCGTCGACGCGGCGATCTTCTTTTCCCCCGACAAGGAACGCGGACTCGACCGCGCCCGCCGGAAGCCGAAGCGAAGCGGCTCTGCGCGAGCTGCCCGGCGCTCGCTCCCTGCCGCGACTATGCCCTGTCCGCTCCCGAACCGTATGGCACCTGGGGCGGGATGAGCGAGACCGAGCGACGCAGATACGCTCGCCAGCAGCGGAGCGCCGCGAGCATGCAGTAGGCCCGTCGCGGTCCACGCTGGCGACCCGAGTGCGCCGGTCTACGGGCTCAGGGGTTCGCCGGTGACGAGGAAGATGACCCGGCGCCCGACCACGACGGTGTGGTCACCGAAACGTTCGTAGAATCGGCCCAGCAAGGTGGCATCGACCGCGGCTGGGATGCTGCCGGGCCAGGTTGGGTCTTCGATCAGGGTGAGCAGTCGTCGGTGCAGCTCGTCGAGTTCGTCGTCGCGTCTGCCGAGCTCGGTGGCCAGCTCGGGATCATGTGTGCGCAGGACCTGTTCGGCGAGGCCGGCCAGGGCGGTCGCCGCTCGCCCCATCCGGTTCAGGATTTCTTCGGTCTCCCCGG
>NZ_JAAOQS010000207.1:0-5351 GCF_011603105.1 Rhodococcus sp. A14
GTCCGCCGGCAGGTCCCATCAGGTTGTTGCCCGCGCCGCCGATATAGAGGTCACCCGCGCCGCCTCCACCCGCGGCGACGATCTGACGATCCGCCAGCTCACCCGTCCCGGTGCGAACGTCGGCGGCACCGCCTCCGCCACTTGCGCCGGTGCCGCCGGCCCCACCGCCGTTGTATCCGGCCTGGCCGTTGCCGTCGCCACCGTTGCCGCCGACCTGGATGTACAGCGCGTCACCTGCGGCGACAGTCAGCTGCCCGGTCGCGACGGCCGCGGCACCGCCGAGGATGTCTTCACTGTTTCCACCACGACCGCCCGTTGCCGTCACCGACAGGCTGGTGATGCCCTCGGGAACCGTGAACGACTGCGCACTGCCGGTAAACGTGAACGTGCAGGTCACCTGCGTGCCGGCGCCCTGCACACAGCCGGCAGGCAACGCCGCCGGCGCGGCAACCGCCACACTGGGGGCAAGGAGTCCCGAGGCACCCACTACGGCAAAGCCACACATCCCGGTCGTGTACCACCGGCGGCGTGATCGAACGAGGTTCGTGGTCAAAGCAGTCTCCTGTCGCAGAGCGAGCACGTGAAAGCTGGTCCGAGTGGAGCATTCCACAGCGTCCGGCGTCCAGTGAGTGTTCCGGTCTCGCGGTCGGCTTACACACCAAAGCACCTGGTCACGGGGGATGCCGTTCCGCTAATCGGGACCCGCGGTATCGCAATGCGCGCCGAAAGGTCAGTATGAAGGTAAGTAGAACTAATTTGTTCATCTAGGCAACGAGGTATGCACATGAGCGACGCAGCACCCATCGGTGACGGGATCTTCCAGATTCCGGTGCCGATCACGGACAACCCCCTCGGTCACACCCTGGTGTACGCGATGGAATCACCCGGCGGTCTGATCCTCGTCGACGCCGGCTGGAACGACGACAACGCCTGGAACGGCCTCACCTCCGGACTCGAGGCCATCGGGCACTCGGTCAAGGATGTGGAAGGCGTCGTACTCACCCACTTCCACCCCGACCACACCGGTCTGTGTGGGCGAGTCCGGGAGGCGTCCGGTGCGTGGATCGCGATGCACGAATCCGATCACGAAATGTTCGAGCACATGTCGACCGGTCACGGACCCGAGTGGTTGGATTTCCAGAAGGCCAACATGACGCGCGCCGGTGCCGCCCCGGCAGATCTCGAGGCATTCGAGAACGCGTCGAGCGGGAAGCCGCCGGCGGGTCCCGAGTCGGCGCCCGATCGTGTTCTCGTCGACGACGAACTCATTGCCCTCGCCGGCCGTAACCTGCGCGCCGTCTACACCCCGGGGCACACCCCGGGCCACGTCTGCTTCTACCTCGAAGACGCCGACGTGATGTTCACCGGCGACCACGTCCTGCAGAAGACGACGCCGCACGTCGGCAATTTCGTGTACCCGCTCGAGGAGCGCGACGGCCTGGCAGAGTTCATGGACTCGCTGCGCCGCGTCCAGACCATGAACATCACCCGCGGACTCGGCGCCCACGGCATCCCCATCGACGACGTCGCGGGTCGCGCCGGCGAACTGATCGAGCACCACGAGGAGCGACTCGACCACCTGTACAAGGCTTTCGGCGACGATCAGATCACCGTGTGGCAGGTCGCCGAGCGCATGAAGTGGTACAAGCCGTGGGCCGACATCTCCCCCATGGGCAAGGGCATGGCCCTGTCCGAGGCGGCGGCCCACCTTCGGCACCTCGTCGCCCGCGACCTCGTCGCCCAGGTCCCCGACAGCGAACCCGCCGTCTTCGCCCGCCGCTGATACGTGAGTGGCAAAGCGTGCCCGAGCACACTTTGCCACTCACGTGGGTTAGCCTGGCTATACCTGACGTGCGAACTCTGGATGCGCCTGTGCCACAACGACCGCGGTCCCGTCGGCGTTCAGCGTGGCACCGGTGAACAGAGTCGCACGCTGGTTGAGTTTGGCTGCACCGAGCAGCAGCCCGAAGGCGGAGAAGAAGGTGAGAGACAGCACCGCTTCGTTCTTCTCGGCAGATTGGGCCGCGATGAAGAGGACGACGACCGCAACAAGAAACCCCACGAGGGTTGCCAGTGCCGCCCCGCGCCATCGCCTCTGGCGCTCGATGCACTGCGCGCAGACAGGCCAGTCCATGGACACTGTGTATCTTCCCGCCGAGGCGACATCCCCGCCCGTTAGCGACCTCGACTTCTTGCCGGACAGTAGAGTCGTCTCCCTGCGATCTACCTCCGGCTCACCGTGTACGGCACACACATGCGGAACGGGTCGCTCCAACTGAAGCAGGTGATCTGCCCAGTTCGCGGTCAATGGACCGGCGCTGTCGATATCGATTTCGCCCGCCCGCACGCCGAGCAACACGTCAACCCTCCCCGAACTATTCATGCGCGGATTATCGCAGTCGGCCGATTCACCCGACGGGCCGGCGTGGACGGATCGTGTGTTGTAATTCTGGCGCACATCCAAGAATCGTTCGGGGGGAACCATGTCAGAGGAATTGCAGGTCGATCCGGCCACTCTGGACGGGCTTGCGCGCAACCTGATGGAACTGTCGGCCCAGACTGAACCGGCCAGGACCTACCTCAACAGGTGGTTAGGTCTATCGACAGCAAGTGGTCGGGCGTTCTTCGAGGTCACGAAGTCCATTGCAGAGGTTCGTGATCGACTCGATGCGAACTATGCGGCGCTGGGGTGTCAGCGGTCATGTAATTCCCCAGATTGAGGGGTTTGTCCGTCACATAATTCCCCACCCCGCCGTCACGTAATTCCCCACCCCTGGGGCGTGTCGGCCGGGGGTTCGGGTGCTGCTGCAGGTTCGCTCCTGACTGGGTCACCGACAACGGGGCCCGGGAAGGGGCCTGACGGTGGCGAGGAGAACGTGGACGATGATCGATCTGATGGAGTTGTTCCGGCATTGGCATGCCGGCCGGTCCCAGGTGCAGATCGCGGAGGCCCTGGATATCGACCGAAAAACCATCCGGAAATATCTGGCTCCCGCCGTGGCGGCCGGGTTGACACCGGGCGAGGGAGGGACGTTCGACGAGCCGCTCTGGTGGGAGCTGATCACCGGATGGTTCCCGGAGGTCGGCGACCCGGCGGCGCGGGCGGTGACATGGCCGGCGATCGCCGCGCACCACGACTGGATCGACGGGCAGCTGACCGCGTCGGTGACGGTAGCGACGATTGCGCAACGCCTGCGCGACGACCACGGCGTCGCGGTGTCGGAATCGACCGTACGACGGTATGTGGCAGCACAATTCGCCGAGAAGGTGGCGGAGTCGAAGGTGACGGTGGCCCGTGGCGCGGTCCCGCCTGGCGACGAGGCCCAGGTCGACTACGGCAAGCTCGGCATGTGGCGCAACCCGGCCACCGACCGGCGGGTGGCGGTGTGGGCGTTCGCGATTATCCTGTCCTGCTCACGGATGCTGTTCGTGCAGCCGGTGCTGCGGATGGACCAGAGTTCGTGGTGCGCCTCGCACGTGGCGGCGTTCGAGTTCTTCGGCGGCACGCCGGCCCGGATCGTGTGCGACAACCTCAAAACCGGGGTCGACCGGCCTGACCTGTACGACCCGAAGATCAACCGCGCCTACGCCGAACTCGCCGCCTACTACCGGGTGTTGATCGACCCCGCCCGCGCCGGAAAACCAAAGGATAAACCCAGGATCGAGCGCCCGATGCCCTATATCCGCGACTCGTACTTCAAGGGCCGCGAGTTCACCTCACTGGCGCAGATGCAGGACGCCGCCCTGGCCTGGTGCACCGACGTCTACGGGCTCCACAATCACCGTGGTCTCGACGGTGCGCAACCCGCGGCGGTGTTCGACGCCATCGAAAGGCGCACTCTCACAGCACTTCCTCCGAAACCGTTCGAGCTGGTCCTCTATCAGGTCGGGAAGGTCGCCCCGGACTGTCACGTCAAGGCCGGCAAGGCCCTGTATTCGGTGCCCTGGCGGCTGATCGGCCAGCAGGTGCTGGTCCGCACCTGCGGCGAGGTGGTGCAGATCTTCCACACCGAGCAGGTGGCCGCCACGCATGTGCTGCACCTGTCGGGGCGGTCGACGAACCCCGAGCACTACCCGCCGCACAAGATCGCCTACACGCTGCAGACCGTGGTCTGGTGTCGGGCGCAGGCCGAGCAGATCGGTCCCGGCGCCGTCGCGGTCGTCGCCGAGTTGTCGCAGGTCAACGCGCTGCACCGGCTGCGGGCGATCCAGGGCATCGTCCGGCTGCGGGACCGCTACGACGACGCCCGCCTGGACGCGGCCTGCGCCCGCGCCCTCGAGGTCGGTGACCCCAGCTACCGCACCGTCAAGGGCATCCTCGCCGCCGGCACCGAACACGACGGACAGCCCGCACCGGCCCCCACGCCGGCGCCGGCGTTCCTGCGCGGACCCGACGCCTTCGACACCGAACGCACCGCCTGAATTGTTGAACGCTGCACCGACGCATGCTGCACACCAATTACTTTCATCAGACCACTAGGAATCGTCATGACCATTCACGACCCCAGCCTGCGGGCTGCGCTCAAGACATTGAAGTTGACCGGGATGCTCGACACCCTCGACGCCCGGCTCGCTCAGACCCGGGACGGGCAGCTCGGACACCTCGAGTTCCTGCAAGTGCTGTGTGAGGATGAGATCGCCCGCCGGGAAACCGCGGCGCTGGCCCGTCGGCTGCGACGAGCGCGGTTCGAGCAACCGGCCACCTTCGAGGACTTCGATTTCACCGCGAATCCGAAACTTCCGGCGGCGATGCTGCGGGACCTGGCCGCCCTGCGCTGGCTCGATGCCGGCGAGTCGGTGATCCTCTACGGTCCCGTTGGAGTAGGCAAAACCCATGTGGCACAAGCGCTTGGGCATCACGTCGCCCGCCGCGGCGGGGACGTGCGGTTCGTCAAGTGCTCCCGCATGCTCGCCGATCTCGCCGGCGGCCATGCCGACCGCACCATCGGTCAGCGGATGCGCGAATACACCCGGCCGCTGGTGTTGATTATCGATGATTTTGCGATGCGTGAGCACACCACCACCCAGTCCGACGACCTCTACGATCTGGTCTCCGATCGCGCCATCGCCGGCAAACCCCTGATCCTGACGAGCAACCGCGCCCCGAAGGACTGGTACCCGCTGTTCCCGAACCCGGTCGTCGCCGAGTCGCTCCTCGACCGGCTCATCAACACCAGCCATCAAACCCTGATGGACGGACCGTCCTACCGACCCCGCAAACGACCCGGACACCGCCCCACCGCCGCAACCTGACCCGCACCCCGCCCGCTCGGGTTACCCTCGACTCAGCACGCCCGAGCATGGGGAATTACGTGACGGACACCCCTGGGGAATTACGTGACGGTCGACAG
>NZ_JAAOQS010000208.1:0-5291 GCF_011603105.1 Rhodococcus sp. A14
TGTTAGATCGATTATCGGTTTAGACACCGCAACGACACGCAGTATTAGTGGCTACATTTTCGAATCGATTTCCGTCGTCTTCTCAGGTCGATCATGCAATCTCCGCCGAGAGCTACCGCAACTTCGGACTAATCGTCGCCGCGAGGACCTCCAGGCGGCTCGTGGGTGCGCCACGACACCCGCTCCGCCCGGAGGTCCTCGTCCACTCAGTTCACCACGCCGACAGCACTCTCACGACTTACGGCGTTAGGACCACAGCGCGACCGTCCACGCTGGGTCCAGGACAACGGTCACGTCGTCGCCCGGGCGAGCGTCGAAGTGCGCATCGGCGTGCGCGCGAAGTGTGACATCCCCGACGGCGACGACCATCTCCTGGCGATCGCCGAGGTACTCGGCGGTCATGATGCGCGCCGGGAACCGGTTGGGGCCCTCGGCCTCCCGTGACGCAGTGACCACGCGGATGTTCTCGGGCCGGATGCACACGGACATTTCCTGGCCGGCGGTGGGCGGTGCGGGTGGGGTGGTGAATCGCTCGCACCGCACCACCCCGAGGGTCGTTTTGGCGTCGACCACACGGTCACGGGGGTCTGCCGGCCGGTCGAGCACTCCGGGGATGAGGTTGGCGCTGCCGACGAAGTCGGCCACGAACCGTGTCGCCGGGGAGTCGTAGATCTCGCTCGGCGAGCCTATCTGCTCGATTCGGCCACGGTTCATGACGACGATCGTGTCGGACATGGCGAGGGCTTCGCCCTGGTCGTGCGTGACGTAGATGGTGGTGACGCCGAACTTCTGCTGGAACGACCGCAGCTCGGCGCGCAGTTGTGAGCGTAGCTTGGCGTCCAGGTTGGACAGCGGTTCGTCGAGCAGCAGGACCTCCGGCTCGCACAGCAGAGCGCGGGCCAGCGCGAGCCGCTGCTGCTGGCCGCCGCTGAGTTGGGTGGACCATCGGTCGGCGTACTCCGACAGCCCCACCTGTTCGAGCATTGCGAGGACACGGCGCTGAGTCTCGGGGCGGGGGTATGTCTTTCGGCCGTATCGGAGCGGGAATGCGGCGTTGTCGAACACCTTCATGTGAGGCCAGATCCCGTAGGACTGCGGCACCATGGCGATCGGCCGGGAGTCGGGAGGGACGTCGCGACCCGCGGCGGCGGAGAAGACGGCCTTCCCGTTCATCCAGATCTCGCCGCCGTCAGCGGTCTCGAGTCCGGCGAGGCAACGCAGCGTGGTCGTCTTGCCGCAGCCGCTGGGTCCCAGCAAGGTGAAGAAGCTGTTCTTCGGTACGGCGAAGCTGACATCGTCGATGACGCGGTTCACCTCGCCGCTGTCGTGACGGGTGAATTGTTTCTGCAGACCGGAGATCTGTACGGAATGGTCGGTAGCAACGAGTTTCTGCATGTTCACGACACCTCAGATGTGTTTTTGGACGCCACGGCGGTTGACCCACCAGACGGAGACGGCGGAGAGGGCAAGCAGGAGAACTGCGAGGGCACTGGCCTCGGGATAGTTCGCGCTCTCGCCGATCATGTCCCACAGCAGCACCACGACGGTGCGGTTGTCGGAGCTGGACAGCAGCAGCGCGATGGGGAGTTCGCCCAGGGAGTGGGCGAACACCCACAGCCACGTGCTCGACACCGCGGGGGCGACGAGGGGGAAGATCACCCGGCGCAGCACGACACCTTTCGATGCACCGGAGACGCGTCCCACCTCTTCGAGTCCTTTGTCGAGCTGGAGCAGTGCCGTTTGGATCATGCGTGACCCGCGCGGGACGTATCGGGTGGTGAACGCGATGATGATGATCCAGATCGTCCCGTAGATCGGGAACGGCAGGTACAGGTAGAGGAACAGCACCGCCATTCCCAGTACCACGGCGGGGATGGCGAAGACCAGGAACGAAATATCGAACAGCCACCGGCCGATGCGTCCGCCGCGGCTGGCGGCCAGCGCCAGCCACAGGGCGAATCCGGCGGTCAGCGTCGCCGTGATCAGGCTGATCACCAGGGTGTTGATGACCGCTCGGCTCAGGCTCGGGTTGGTGAAGATCGCGGTGTAGTTGGCGAGGCTGAGCGCACCCAGGTTGTCCAGGCTGATCGGCTGGAGGTACGGGGTCAGGCTCGTCCAGACCAGGGTCAGGATGGGCACGATGATCGCGACGAGTACGTAGAGGAAGACGGTGGCGAAGATCGGGATGCGCCAGCGTCCCAGCCGCACCGGCGTGGACCGGTATCCCTTGCCCCCCACCACCTGGAATCGGTGTGACTCGCGGGTCTGGCGCCGGTAGACGGCGATCATTACCAGGGACAGCAGGACCAGCATGATGCCGTAGGCGCTGGCCTGGCCGTAGTTGGCGAGTCCCGACGGCGGCTGCAGCGAGGCCTGGATGAGGCTGCTGAACACGTAGATCTGGTCCGGCATTCCGAGGATGGCCGGTATCGCGAATTCCTCGAGCGCGATGACGACCAGCAGCATGCTGGCCGCGGTGATTCCCGGCATCGTGAGGGGCAGAACCACTTTGCGGGTTCGTGTCCACCATCCGGCGCCCGCTGTGGCCGCGGCCTCCTCGAACTCGAGGTTGAGCCGGGCGAATGTCGGCGCGAGCATGATGTACATGCCTGGGACGCCGAAGATTCCGGCTACCAGGATCATGCCGGGCAGCGAGTAGATGTCGATGGTGAACCCGAAGATCCGCTCGATGACGATGGCGATCGGACCGTTGGTGGGGTTGGCCGCCAGCACCCAGGCCACTGCCATGACCGTGGCCGGCACGGCCATGGGGGCCAGTGTGCTCGGCGCGAGGAATCGGCGTCCGGGGATGTCGGTGCGTTCGAACAGGTAGGCCAGGCTGACGCTGATCACAAGAGCCAGGCCCACGGTGCCGACCACGAAGATCAACGAGTTGAGCGCGACTTCGACCAGGCGTTTCGAGGAGAAGATCGCGGTGAAGTTGGCAAGCGTGAACCCGGGGACCTGGAAGGGCAGCTTCGTCTCGCTGTCCTTGAGACTGCTGAACAACAGCATGCCGAGGGGAAAGAGCATGAGATAGGCGATGATCGCGCCGATGGCGATGTTGACGCCGATCAGGACACGGTCCCGCCGGTGCGGGTGTGCGTCGGTGGGCTCAGGGCGGACGCCGGTTCGCTGAGGGCGTGTGCCGGTGGGCGGGCGCGTGCCGGTGGGCGGGCGTCCGCCGGTGGGCGGGCGTCCGCCGGTGGAGAGCGGGGTGCCGGACTGCATCGCTGAAGTCTCCAAAGGTGAGGGGATAAAGTCTTCTGCTGCCCGTCGGGCAGCGGTGCGACGGTGGGGGCCGTCAGTTGACGTCGGTGCCCAAGGCCTCTTCGACCTCGGGGAAGTAATCCGAGAACTGCTCGTACTGCTCGAGGTTGGTTTCGCCGAACCACTCGACGCCGGCGTCACACAGGGCGCCGATGACGCGGTTGGTTGCGGCGTCCGTGCAGTCCGTGTTGGTAGGGATGGCCGAGTTGTACGTGTCGACCAGGGCGGACTGGCCCTCTTCGGAGGCGAGGAAGGCGGTGAGCAGGCGACCTGCGGCCGGGTGTGGGGCGCCCTCGGTCACGAACAGGTAGGACTTGTTGGCGTTGGTGGGGCCCACCGGTGCGACGGCGACCGGCGCGCCCTTGGCCTGGTCGCCCAGCACCAGGTTGATGAGGTCGGTGCCGACCGGTGTCTGGCCGGAGACGATGAGTGTGTGGGCCTGCGTGGTGTTCTCGGTGTAGTGGGGCTGCTGCTGGGCCAGCCGGGAGCTGTAGTCGAGACCGGCGTCGGTGCCGAGGGCCGGGTCCTGAGCCCACACGGTCATGAAGGACCCGCGCGCCTCGACGCTGAGCTTTCCCCCGTTCCATCGCGGATCGAGCAGGTCGTCCCAGCTTTTCGGCGTATCGCTCGCGGCCACGGCGTCGGTGTTGTATGCCCAGACTTTCGGGACGGCCCAGACGTAGACGAAGTCGTCGGCGAAGATCTGATCGCCGGGCACCTCGTAGGACGCCCAGTCGACCTTCGCCGCCAAGGACTGCGACGGCAGCACGGTGAGCCCACCCGCGTTGGAGACATCGAAGGTCACGCGCTCGGCGGCCTGCTCCACATTGAGCTGGGTGACGAGGTCCGGAGCCTTCTTGTTCGTGTACCGGACTTCGATCCCGGGGTACTTCTTCTCGAAGGCGTCGATGGCCGGCTTCATCTGCGCCTCTGGTTTCGGCGCGTACCAGACGACCTCCCCTTCGGCCTTGGCCGCCTGGTACAGCTCATCGAGATTCTTGGTGTCCGGAACGGCGGGAGGACCGCCGCAGGCGGACAAGGCGACGGCAACCGCCATGACCGAGGCGGTCAGACAGAACTTGCGCCCGATTCGGGTCATGGCAATCAACATTCCTTTGCGCCGGGGATAACGGCGCCGGCAGGGGTGAGCCCGTACAGCCGGCCGGCGGTGCCGCCGGCGATCAGTTCCAGCTGCGTGTCATCGAGCGAGGGCAGTTGCGTCTTGATGAGGTCGTGAAGTTCGGACAACGATCCGGCCGAGGCGGGGAAATTCGAACCCCACATGACGTTGGCTGCGCCGAACTTCTCGATCAGCTTGCGGACCACCGGTGCCGCGGATCCGCTCTCGCGCTGCGCACGCAGGACGGCCGGCGGCGTGAGCTTGATGAAGACCCGGCCGGTCTCCTCGAGCTGGGGCACTCCGTCGGTGCTCGGGTACGGCGCGGCGTCGTCCAGCTGGGGCCGGCCCGCGTGGTCGAGGATCGCGGTCAGTCCCGGGTATTGCTGGAGGAGTCCGGCGAGGATGGGCGCGTGCTTGGCGTGCATCTGGATGCAGACCGGCACCCGGCGATCGGACAGGAACTGCCAGACCGGCGCCATGCGCTCGTCGTCGAGGCCGCGGCCGGGCGTCGGGACGGCCGTCGTCCCGTCGGCGGCGCGGATGCGGACTCCCGAGAAGCCCCGCTCGTCGATCCAGTGGTGGAGGTCGTCGACCACCTTCGGGGAGAGGAAGTCCACCGAGCAGACCCCGCTGATGCGGTCGGCGTGCCGGGTGAGCTGGTCGGCGACGTAGCTGTTGTCGAATCCGTAGACCGTGGAGGCCTGGACGACGACGAGGTGGTCGACGGCGGCGGCGTCAGCCGCGCGCAGGAGACCGTCGATGTCGGTGGGCCGTTCCTGGGACCAGGTGGAGCGGTGGCCGCCGAGAGGGTCTGCGGGATAGGAATCGGTGTCGGGCGAGATGATGTGGGTGTGTGTGTCGACGGTGAACATCAATACCTCACGGCTGGTAGGTGGCGGGG
>NZ_JAAOQS010000209.1:0-4782 GCF_011603105.1 Rhodococcus sp. A14
GGAAGGTGCGGTCGCTGACCTTGCCGACGATCACCCCCGGAACCTCGGCGATCGCGGTAGAGATCTGGTCGGCGTGCGCGACGTCCGAGGCGTCGCAGGTGAGGTCGATGACCATGTGGTCGGGATGGCTCTCGGCCACATCGAGCGCCGTCATGGCACCTTTCACCGATGCGATCGCGGCCGCCAACGTCGACGTGGTGCCAGCGCCGACCGGTGCATGGACGCGGACGGTGATCGAATAACCGGGGCTAGGACTGGGCATGGGAACTCCTGATCGAGTGACGAGCAGCAGGTACCAGCAGGCGGCGTGTCCGATCGGCACGCACGCACCGGCGCTTCCGCCGCAACACCTTCAGTCTGCGCGGCCAGCACCGATCCGGACAAGGAGGACCACCGAACACCATCCTGCTCGTCGGGGATCGTTCCTCGGAGCACCCGCTCACCGGCAGGCGACCACCACGCAATCGCCGACCTGCATCCACGAACCCCGCAAGTTCGACCGGGAGGAAACGATGACCCACGTCGACGGGCTCCCGCGCGTGACCCACTGGGTTTTGTAGGGTCGAGGCCATGTATCCGGTGCCGAATCGACCACCCGATAACAAATTCCCCGCCGACGACCGGGGACTCGAGCTCACCGAGCGGCAACGTCGCGCCGTCGCGGTCACGTCCACCCAGATCGCCGACGAGGTGCGGGTCGATACCGCCCTGTTGGCCGGACGGGAGATCGACAGTGCGGGCGTCGGGTCGGTGCTGCGAACCGCCGCCGTGCACCTGGACGTGCGGCAGCCGTGGCGGCGACGCCTGGCGCAGGCATTCGACGACCTCGCGGCCGATGTCGCCGCCGGCGGAACCGACCTGCACCGGGGAACAGATGGCGCTGCACATTGTCGTCGTCACCGCGGCCGGCCGGCGCCTCGACGACGACTTCGACGATCTCCTGCGCGACGTCCCGGCCCATCCCGATGACATCGACTGGATCAGTCCACTGGAGTTCCTGTTCGAGGACTACGACGTCCTGACCCTGTTCGACCCCGAGCCGCTACGCACGGGGTCAACCTCGACCCGGGGACTGGTGCGTTCCGTTCGAGGATCACCAGGCCCGCGATCCCCACCGCGGATACCGTCGCTGACGATAGCCCCCGTGGAGCGGACGGTCCGGTTTTCGGGGTCAGCGGTGCGGTGGTCGGCGCTCCGGTGTTCTGCTCAGAGGTCTTTGCACACGCTCCACGGCGCCGGCGGCAACCGGCCGGAATCTCTGCGCACGAAGGTGGGCCGTCTCGCCGCGATGGGCGCGGCCCTACTTCGGTGGTTCCGTACTCCTCGTTCCCTCGACCTCGAGCTCGGCGCCGTCACGGGAGACCAACTGTCCTTCGTCGAGGAGAACCGCCCAGCGGCGCGGAAGAGCCCAAGTGCGCCCGTATGACCGGGTCACCGAGTCGATCATCTCGCCGTGATCTTCGACGATCACCCCGTTCTTCTGCGGCCATTGATCCTCGGCGATCGCCGGATCTGGCGAATGGTATGTCGTCACCCGAGCGCCCACCGACCACGCGGGCCGTATCGCGGTCTTCTTCTGGGGCTTCATCGGCCCATGGTTGCGCATCACACCGTCGACTGCCATTCGTTCCACCGTTCGACGGTGATTGGTTACCGCGAGTTAACCCCTCGCCCGGAAGCATGCCGCGGCGGAAGTATCCGCGGGTCCGGTCGGCGCTCCGGCGGGACCGGCATTGCTGCGTCCCCGGCGTTTCGCCGGCACTGGTGGGCGCGGTGGCCCCCGAGGGGTCGTGCTGGGACTCGCTGGCGCGCGGTGCCTGCGCGGCCACCGCGGTCTGTGGGGACCTGTACACGACTTCGCGGGTCTGCTCCGGATCGGCCGACAGACCCCTTCTGGTCGATCGGCATTGGGGCGCCTAGCTTTCCAGCCCAAACGGGCCGGCGGCGTCGGTCAGGTCGGTGGGGCTGTTTCTGACGGCGTAGGCGGCGAGAGTCGCGGCCCCCACGGCGACCCACACGGCGTTGAATGCGAGCACCCGGTACGCCACCGCGCCGGCGGCCGCCCCCACCGCGACCGCACCCCAGAGCCGCAGGTATCGAACCCATCGGCGGGATCCCCGGCCCAACAGACGATCGGTCAGGGACCGCGCCGCCGCGGCGAGCAGGCCGCCGGTCTCGAGAAGGGTTGCTTCGGCGCCCATGGCCAACGCGAGGGCGAATCCGATCAGGGGTGCGGTGGTGGTGACCGCATGGAGAGCCCCGGCTGCCGCGAGGAGAACCGCCGTGAGCAGCAGAACCCGCGGCACCCGCTGGCGTGACCACATCCGGCCGACCACCGCGGCCAGGACGACACCGACGACGAACCCAGCAAGAATCGCCCCGGCCAGGCCCACGACGAACCACGAACTGCCGCCGAGGGCGACGCCGGTCCGGGTGGTGGTGGCATCGATCGAGGAGACGAAGAACCCGCCGAGGAGGACGAACCCGAAGGCGTCGACGAAACCGAGGTGCATCGCGACGATCGTCTCCACCGGTCGCCGTGACCGCGGTCGCGCTGTCATCTCTGCATCGGCTGTGCTCATCGGCTCTCTCACCACCGGCCAGTTGCCGGCATCGGACAGGGTAGGGATCGTTGACCAGCGCGGTCGGTCCGGTCCTCTCCCCTCGGTGGCGAGGCGCCTGCCGCGACCGTTTTACGGGCGCCCCGGGTTTCGGGATGCGGGGCCGGAAGGGGCTCTGCAGCGCGAATTCTAGCAAATTGCTAAGATTCGCAAGTAACGCAACCTGCCGGGATTGCAGGTTGCAGGCGAGGCAGCAGACCCGGCACCGCGGCGAGCGCAACACACACCTCGCCGCCGCTGGCTCGACCCGGACGACAGGAGGAGCCATGACCGCGAACTCGCGCCAACCGCTGTATCAGATGAAGGCGGACTTCTTCAAAACGTTGGGGCACCCGGCGCGCATCCGGGTCCTCGAGCTGCTCAGTGAACGCGAACACGCCGTGTCCGAGATGTTGCCCGAGGTGGGCATCGAGCCGGCGAACCTGTCCCAGCAGCTGTCGATCCTCCGACGGGCCGGCCTGGTCACCGCCCGCCGCGAGGGCCTGTCGGTGTCCTACGCGCTGACCTCCCCCCGCATCGCCGAGCTCCTGCGGGTTGCGCGGGGGATCTTGACCGGGGTGGTCGCCGGGCAGGCCGAAGTACTCGAGGACGTCTCCGAACCTCCTGCCTTGGTGGGTGAAACCGGGGGCTGACGGGGCTCACCGAGGCAGGAAACCCTCCATCGCACATGTTGGTTGCGAATTTTCTTAAGTGCGTACATCGTGTGAGCGGGTGGCATGGAGATTCGCTCTCGATCGGAAAACGCGGAAAGAGAAGTGGGCGGTGACGAACAATCACGACGGTGGTGCCAGCGGTTCGCCCGACGGCGCCGGTCCGGTCTTGACGGGAATCAGCGTTGCCGTCGTCGCGGTGTCCACCACCCGCTCGGGCACGGCCGGGTCGGCGCGGACCCGGCCGCCGTGGGTCGCGATGGAGGATTACGCGGCCCTCATCCGGCAGAGGACTCCGATGCGCGCGCTGTGCCTTCCGGTGACCACGGGGGACCCGCACGTGTTGACCGAGCGCATCCAGGGGCTCCCGACGGGGTTGTCCGCGGTGTTCGTGGTCGGGTTGGGGCACCGGGAGTCCGCGGCGGTGGCGCGTGAGGTGACCGAGCGCGGCGGGCCCGTGGTCCTCACCGAACTGGACGTGCTGACGGCGGCCGTGGCGGCCGCGACGATCACCACCCTGCGCCGCCGCAGCGTCCCCCCACGCGCCGGCCGGGTCGTCGTCACCGGCGCGTCGTGGGCGCCGTTGCTGGCACCGGTGTTGATCGCCTCCGGGGTCGGGGATCTGAGCAGCTGGCACGAGCGTGATGCCGAGGCGTTTCCGCTGCGCCGGTTGATGGAACACAACGACGTCCTGGTCGATCTCGCCGGCTGCGCCCCCGACGGTGCGGCGCCCGGGCGCACGGTGGTGGTCCCCGCCGACGGCTTCGCCTACGGCGCGCTGGTGCTGCCCGGACTGCTCGCCGCGCTGTGTGGACACGGCGTGCGAACCTTGTCTGTCGAGGTGGTGGCCGCAGGTGTGCGGGCGCTGGCGCTGATCACCCCCGCCGACCAGATGCTGCCGTCCGTCGATGATCGGCTGCTGGTGTCCGCCGTCGCCCGCCACGTGAGCCGGGCCCTCGGCCATCCCGTCCCGTATCGCGATCCACATCGGTGATCCACCGCACCGCAAGCACCACATTGTGTCGAATATTCTTTGAGGAGAACACCCGTGAGCACCCCCACCGCCGCCGCCCCGACCGCGCATCCCGCCGTCGTGTCCTGGGTCGACGAGATCGCCGACCTCACCGCACCGGATGAGGTGGTGTGGTGCGACGGCAGCGCCGGCGAGTGGGACCGGCTGACCACCCAACTGGTCGAGCGGGGCACCTTCGTGCGGCTGGAGCGCAAACCGAACTCCTTCTGGTGCGCCTCCGACCCCGACGACGTCGCCCGGGTCGAGGACCGCACCTTCATCTGCTCCCGGTTCCAGGCCGACGCCGGTCCGACGAACAACTGGATGGACCCGGTCGACATGAAGACGGTGATGACCGAGCACTACCGCGGGGCGATGGCCGGGCGGACGATGTACGTCATCGCGTTCTGTATGGGCCCCCTCGATGCGGCCGAGCCGAAGTTCGGGGTCCAGATCACCGACTCGGAGTACGTGGCGGTATCGATGCAGATCATGACCC